>NZ_JAALLT010000006.1 GCF_011059145.1 Halalkalibaculum roseum
ACACTCAAATTTTGAACAAGCTACTAGATCACCGATGATCATATCAGCTCCAGGTGTGGAAAGTAATATTAAAGTGGACTCCCCAACTGAATTTGTAGATCTCTTTCCCACATTAACGGATTTGTCCAATATTGAAACCCCACAATCATTGGATGGGAAAAGCTTGGTACCGGTTATGAACGGGGATAAGGAAAGGGTGAAAGATTTTGCTATCAGTCAGTACCGCAGGGGAAAGCACCGAATGGGTTATGCGCTCCGTAATGACCGCTATCGCTACGTCGAATGGCACAAGAATGATTATAGAAGTTATAAGCCTTATAAAAACCGAAATATTGTAGCTCGTGAGTTATACGATTACAAGAAAGATCCCCTTGAGTCGATAAATGTAGTTGAAAGTGAAGATTACCAGGATACTGCCAAAAAATTAAAGAAACAGCTCAAAGATTTTTTAACGGAAAAATCACCCAAAAATTGATTTAGCACTATGCAAAAAGTGATAAGATATGGTTTATTGATATTAGTCTTCTTTGGTGTACAGAGTTTAACTGTTCTTGAAGCAGTTACCTTAGACTCCAAAGAAGATCGACCAAATATTGTATTTATCTTGATAGATGACCTCGGGTGGATGGATTTGGAATATCAGGGATCAGAAATCTATAAAACTCCTGAAATCGATAAGCTGGCTGAGCAGTCCCTTGATTTCCAGCAAGCCTATGCACCGCATCCTCGCTGCGTTCCTTCACGATACGGTATGATGACGGGCATCTTTCCAGCCAGGTCAAAAGTGCCGGCTGAGAACTTTGATTTGCTGCCAGAAGACAAAACCTTTGCACATAAACTTTCAAATAATGGGTATAGAACCGGTTATATTGGGAAATGGCATTTGGGTAGTGAAGAACTGGGCCCGGCAGGAAAGGGCTTTGATGTAAGTATTGCAGCTGGTGAAGCCGGATCCCCAATCAACTATTTCTTTCCCTATAATGATACAAGTGAAAAGCCCTGGAAAGAGGGAAAGGATCCGATTCCAGATCTTGAAGAAGGAGAAGAAGGTGAATATCTAAATGATCGATTAACTGATGAGGCTATCGGATTTATAGAAGAAAACCAGTCGCGTCCTTTTTTCTTGATGCTTTCGCATTACGCAGTGCACCAACCATTGGAAGCTCCCGACTCACTTCGGAAAAAATTCAAGAAAGTAATTGCTAATCATGACTTCGGATCGTTGCCAGAGTATATCCTCGAGGGTACAGGTAAAACAAAAATGCGGCAGGATAACCCAACCTATGCTGCTATGATTAAGAACCTGGACTGGAATATTGGGAGACTCTTAGATAGACTTCAAAGTCTTGGGTTGGATGAAAATACCATAATCGTCTTCACTTCAGATCATGGAGGCTTATCAAACCAAGGAACAAGAAACAGGAATCTAGCAACTAGTAATTTTCCACTACGTGCGGGTAAAGGCTGGCTTTACGAGGGAGGAGTGAGAGTACCGCTCCTAGTCAAATGGCCGGGTGTAACCAAGCCGGGAGTAAATGAGGAGGCAATCATTTCGGGCGTTGATTATTATCCAACCTTCCTAGACATGGCTTTGGGTGAAAGTCCTGATAAGGAAGTTGATGGTCAGAGTTTTGTAAATATACTGCAAGGGGAAAAACAGGGAGATCGCGGGCCCATATTCTGGCATACTCCAAGAGCTCGGCCAAAAGGGACAGGAGACACCAACAGCTCGGCTGTCCGGCTTGGCGACTATAAATTAATCCACTGGTTCGACCGCGACGAAGTTCAACTCTACAATGTTGTTAAAGATATTAAAGAACGAAACGATCTTTCCAAGAAGATACCTCAAAAGACAGAAGAATTAATGAAGGTTCTTTCAGATTGGAAGAATGAGTGGAGTGATTAAATAATGGAGCATACAGTGTAACCATGGCATAATGAATTTTAAAAGAACATTGTTTTGGGTACTAACCGGTTTAAATTTACTGGTTATTCAAAGTTGTACCGCTCAGACACCATCATCTGAGCAAATCCGCAAACCAAATATTCTTTGGATCACATTCGAGGATATCAGTCCTCACCTTTCCATGTATGGGGATTCGACTGCCCAAACGCCTGTTTTTGATAAAATGGCTGAAGAAAGTATGGTATTTGCCAATGCCTTTACAACGGTTGGTGTTTGTGCCCCCAGTCGCTCCTCTATTATCACAGGAATGCATCCGGTTTCAATCGGTACCCAACATATGAGAACGGGAAAGGATGTAATGGGATGGGGACGAAGGGAATACGAGCAAAATACGAACCGTAGAGATATTGAAGGTAACATGGTACCTAGATACTCAGCGGTTATTCCGCCGCAGGTTCGTCCCTTTACGGAATATTTAAGGGCCGAAGGATATTATACTACCAATAATCCCAAGACAGATTACCAGTTTGCTGCTCCTGTGACAGCTTGGGATGAAAATGGTAGGGATGCTCATTGGAGCGGTAGAGCGCAAGGCCAGCCATTTTTTTCAGTTTTCAATCTTAATGTCACGCATGAGTCTAGAATATGGAAGAACAAGGATCTACCGCTTACCGTAGATCCCGATTCGGTGCCACTTCCGGCTTACTTTCCCGACAATCCTGTTGTACGTCGAGATGTAGCCAGACAGTATTCCAATATTGAATTACTTGATCAACAAGTGGGAGAAATCCTAAACGAACTACAAGAAGACGGATTACTGGATGAAACTATCATATTTTTTTACAGTGATCATGGCGGAGCACTGCCCCGCGGTAAACGCGATATTCATGATTCGGGACTTAAGGTACCTTTTATGATACGTTTCCCCGATGGGAGGCAAACCGGATTTACTGATGAGCTCATTTCATTTGTTGATTTGGCCCCTACAACCCTTTCATTGGCCGGTATTAAACCACCTGAATATATGCAAGGACATGCTTTTTTAGGGCAATACAAAGTTTCAGATCCGCGAAGCTATGTATATGGTAGCAGTGACCGTTTTGATGAAGTAACAGATATGAGAAGAGCGGTACGAGATAAGCGCTTTCTTTATATCCGCAATTTTTATCCCTCTCTGCCTGCCTATAAAGACCTCTCGTACAGGAAGCAGGTACCTATGATGAAAACTTTACTGGAACTAAGGCAAGAAGATCAACTTACTGAGTATGAACGACGTTGGTTTGAATCACCAAAAGCCGAGGAAGAGCTTTACGACACTAAAACTGATCCGGATAATATTCATAATCTTGCCGATGATGCGAGCTATTCCGAGAAGTTGTCAGAATTGAGAAATGAACTGGAGGACTGGCAAAAACGAATTGGAGACAAAGGGTTCATCCCGGAAACAGAAATGCTAGAAAATATGTGGCCGGAAGGGCAACAACCTGAAACGAATAAACCGGTTTTCAAACAAGAAGGGAACAAAATTACACTAAGTTCTTCAACCAAAGGTGCTGAAATTGCTTTTATCGTTTCTGATAAGGAACTGAACCCGACTCTTGATAGTGGATGGAAGCTTTATACAGAACCTTTTGAGTTGAGTGAAGGAGATATTGTATACGCCATTGCAAACAGAATAGGTTATCGGGATAGCAAAATAGTTGAGTTTGACTATGAGTAAGCTCGCGATAACGCTTTCATTTATATTTTTAAGTCTGCTGTTTAAACCTGGTTTTGCTCAGAATTCTCAGAATGAACTTGATCGTGTTATCTTCAAAACGGTTGATGATTCGGTGAGTTTGTCAATTTATTTCACCTATCCAAACAGCTATAACAAACAAGATCAATGGCCTCTGATTGTATTCTTTCATGGCGGGGGATGGAATCAGGGCTCTTACAAGCATTTCTTAAGACAAGCCAAATATTTTTCAAATCATGGGTTTATTTGTGCACTACCTGAGTACCGGGTTCGCAAAAAGCACAACTCAACACCTTTTGAATCCTTAAAGGATGCCAAATCTGCTCTTCGTTTTCTCAAAGTAAATGCAAATAAGTTTCAGATTGATACTTCAAAAGTAATTGCAGCGGGTGGCTCTGCAGGGGGCCACTTGGCTGCATCATTGGAAATGGTTGAAGGTTATAATGAACCAACGGATGATTTGGGCGTTGATACCGACGTGGATGCATTGGTTTTGTTCAACGGGGTATTAGATAATGGTCCGAGTGGTTATGGATTCAGACGAGTAGGTAAAGAGTATACCTCTTTTTCACCCTTTCATCAGACTAAGAAAGGGACAGCACCTACGCTGATTTTACTGGGTACAGATGATAATCTAATCCCCGTTGAATCTATGCAGGAATATTGCTCTGAAATGAAATCAGCCGGCTCCATTTGTAAGCTGGTATTGTATGAAGGTCAAGAGCATGGATTCTTCAATAGATCTCCCTACCTAGAAAAAACTATTCAACAGATGCATGAATTTTTAATTGAATTAGAGCTTACAAAAAGTTGAACCACTTAAAACATAAGTTATGGATATCAATAAGTTATTGTTGTTCTGTTTGGTAACTGTATTTATGGGTTGTGCGACCCAAAAAGAGATTGCTAATAATGAGGATGAAGAAGGATTAAGAGATATTGTAGAGAAAAGATATTCTCAAGATAATTTTATTTTTGGGATGGCAGCTCATGAAAGACGGATAGGTACCCAGTCGGAGGAGATTCTCAATAAGGAATTTGGCTATGTTACCCCATCAAATGATTTTAAGTTGACCGTCATCCATCCGAAGCCGGGCGAATGGGATTGGAGCAGGCCGGATCACTGGGTAACGAATGCTAAAGAGAATAGTCAAATAATACGTATGCATTCTCCTATAAGTCCCCAGGTTTCAGATTGGGTTAAAGAAGATCATCGCACAGCCGAAGAATTGGGGCCACTAATGGAAGAATATGTGACTGCTTTGTCTCAACGGTATAATAAATATGATCATATTAAATGGATGGATGTAGTTAATGAAACGATCGATTTTGATGGTGGGTGGTTTGGTCCAAAACCCGGAACAGATAAATGGGAGAACCCCTGGCCGCAGTTAGGCTATGACAATTCTCACGAGTTGAAACCGCCTATTTACATAAAAAAAGCGTTCAAGCTGTCAAACAAACATGCCCCTAATATTAAGCAAATCATTAATCAGCATGGGGCATTTGAAGAAGTTGTTTGGGATAAAATGAAACAATTGGTCCAATATTTATGGGATAACGATATTAGACTCGATGGCATCGGCTGGCAGGCACATATCAATATGGGGTGGGAAAAAGAAAATGGAAATATGCAGCGCCTATCTGAGTTTATTGATTGGTGTCATGAACACGGATTAGCTTTCCATATTACTGAATTTAATGTTTGGCTACGGGAAGGTCATGAAGGCGATTATGAGGCTCAAGCTGAAACATTTGGTGCAATTGTTGAGCTCTTGCTTGAAAAAAGAAAGAATGGAATGATTGGCATAAACTTTTGGAATTTGCGCCCTAAAGAAACCGCACGGCCACAATTAGATGGTACCTTATGGACTGATAACTTTGAAAAAAAGCCGGCATACTACAGAATAAGACAAGAGTTATTAGATCATTAGTGCGACTTAATTATGAAGCAAAAAAAAACTGTACTTGACAAAGTATGTTCAATCAATTTAATGAGACTTCTCATTTCTTTACAGTACCTGGGTATTTGTTTAATAATATTTGTCGGCTGTAGTACGCATAAAAAACAAACCAAAACTAGCCCAAATGTAGTACTAATAATGGCCGATGATCTGGGGTTCAGTGATATCGGAGCTTACGGCTCCGAAATCATGACCCCAAATATTGACAAGTTGGCAAAGGAAGGAGTTACGTTCACACAGTTCTATAACATTGCTAAATGTTCACAGTCCAGAGCATCCTTGCTTACAGGCTTATATCATCATCAAACTGACCTATTAAAACGTTCAGATAATAATATTACTCTTCCAGAAGTTTTGGGCGATGTGGGATATGAAACCATAATATCCGGTAAGTGGCACCTCGGTGATTGGAAGCAAGATGAGGATACACCTATTGACCGCGGGTTTAATCAATTTTTCGGTTTTTTAGGAGGTGCAATAAATTTCTATACGGGTGAAGATTGGGGGACAGGGAATAACTACATGAGAATGGGGACCGAAGAATATCAGGTTCCTGACAATTTTTATGCTACAGATAATTTCACAGATTATGCTATCGAACAGGTCAACGAAGCAGTAGATAAGTCAAAACCTTTTTTTCTCTACCTTTCATACAATGCGCCGCATTTTCCACTTCAAGTTCCAAAAGAAGAAATTGACAGGTACCAAGAAGTATATAAATCAGGCTGGGATAGTATTCGTATAGGAAGATTCAAAAGGATGAAAAAACTAGGTTTACTCAATAAAGATTGGGCACTTTCAGAACGAGACACTCTTGTTCCATCTTGGGAGACTTTGACACCAAAGCAGAAGTTAGAAGAACAAAAACTTATGGCTACCTATGCCGGCATGATCGATCGGATGGATCAGCAAATAGGTCGTTTAATGGATGTTCTGGAAACAGAGGGAATAAGCGATAATACTATTGTATTGTTTCTTTCCGATAACGGTGGGTGTCCTTTTGATTTTAACAGAACTCCAAATAAGATGCCAGGCCCTAGTGATGCTTTACGCAGTTATAATGTAGAGTGGGCAAATGTGTCGAATACACCTTTTGTGAAATATAAGCAGTGGATGCATGAAGGTGGTATTGCTTCTCCTCTGATTATGCGATGGCCAAATGGACTTGAGCAAAATGAGCTGGAAAGGACACCGGTTCATATTGTAGATTTGATGCCCACTATTTTGGGACTTATTAATGTTGAATCTCCAAGTGATTTTAATGGCAAAAGCTTGTTACCAATTGAGGGTCGTAGCATTGTAGAAACACTTGGTAACGATTCTATAAAAGTTCGAAAACCACTTTTCTGGGAATTTCAGGGGAGTCGTGCAGTAAGATGGGGAGATTGGAAACTGGTTGCGGAACGAGGAAATTCATGGGAGTTATATAATATTAAGAAGGATCGAACTGAAATGAATAATCTGGCTAGTGAGAATATCGAAATCGTTAACAAATTGGCCAATATGTATGAAAGTTGGGCAAATAGGGTGGGAGCAGTATCAGATAGCGTTGCTAGAAATATGCCTTTAAATAAACGGGCTACTTTTACTTTCAGTAAGAATTAAGATTTTCAATTTCCATTCGAAATTAATTCAGATTAATAAGTAATGTTGGAATTGCCGTAATTATATACCACTACCTTAGTACCTTATATCTTAGTCATACTTGAATGGATCTTCATACCACATGAAATACAGACTTCTTTTATTTAGTATTATAAGCCTCAGTTTGATGATAAGTTTGGTTTATAGTTGTGGCACAAGGGAGAACGATACTAGAAATCAGGGCTTGGATTTTAAATCGCCATTCATTGGAGATCAGGAATGTGCTTCTTGTCATTCAGATCAGTATAGGATGTGGAAAGGGTCCCATCATTTTTATGCTATGAATGAGGCGACTTCTAACTATGTAAGAGGTGATTTTAATGGAGAGGTTTTTAGGCACAACGGAGTTACTTATAAATTTTATAAAAAAGCGGATAAATACTTTGTTGAAACTGAAGGATTGGAAAGCAAAAATAGTAGCTATGAAGTTGCTTATACCTTTGGATGGGAACCACTTCAACAATATTTATTGGATTTTGGAAGTGGCAAATACCAGGCACTAAATATTGCTTGGGATACACAAGAGAAGCAATGGTTTGCCCTAAACCCTGAACAGGATCTTGAACATGGGAACTGGTTACACTGGACGGGTGGGGCTATGAATTGGAATACAATGTGTGCTGATTGCCATTCTACGAATTTACAACAGAACTATATTGCTGAAGCCGATTCATTTAATACAACTTGGTCTAGTATTAATGTAAGTTGTGAGTCATGTCATGGCGGGGGAAGAGATCATGTATCTTTTATGCAATCAGAAGAAGCTGCCGAGGCCACTATTGAAAGGATTAGAGAAGATTTGTTATCAACGAAAACAACATCGCAAGTAGAATTAATCAAACAGTGTGCTCCGTGTCATTCATTGCGTGAAAAATTGACATCAGACTATTCTCACGACACAGATTTTTTAGATCATTTCAATCCGACATTACCCCATCCGGAATCCTACTTTGCCGATGGTCAAATTAAAGAGGAAGTCTATGTATATGGTTCATTTTTACAAAGTAAAATGTATAAACAAGATGTGAAATGTAACGATTGCCATGATCCTCACAGTCTTGACCTGAAAGCGAATGTTAAGGACAATACCTTGTGTATGAGTTGCCATGAAAACAGTTATGATAGTCCGGAACATCATTTTCATAAGCTGAATACTGAAGCCTCTCAATGTATTAACTGTCATATGCCAGGCAGGTTCTATATGGAAGTTGATTTTCGACGTGACCACAGTTTTAGAGTACCCCGGCCGGATCAAAGTGTTTTATACGATGTTCCAAATGCTTGTAATAATTGTCATGAAAGTGAATCTCCTCAGTGGGCTTCTAATTGGGTAAAAGAATGGTATGGGACGAACAGGTCAAAACATTTTTCAGATGTCCTGTTGAAAGCAGACTCATTGGATGTAAAGGCGCTTCCAGATCTGCAGGCTCTGATAGCGGACACAAGTCAACCTGAAATTGCACGTGCAACTGCAGTTTGGTATACAGGGCAATTTCCAAGTGAGGAAAGTTTGGAAATACTTGAAAGTGCCATCCAAAGTGAAACAGCATTAGTTCGTTTAAGCGGTGCGAAAGCACTATCAGCTTTGCCTTCCGAAATGAAAATGCTACCCTTGCAAGATCTTCTTGATGATGAGGAACGCTCTGTTCGAAATGCAGCTATTAGTGGACTTACTGAGTTTACAGTCGTTGATATCTCATCTTTTGCCAAACAATCTTTTAAAAAAGCGCTAGAAGAGTATGAAGAGTACTTGGATGTTAATCGGTATTTCCCCCAGGGAGAGATGAATAGGGGACAGTATTTCGAGAAAAGTGGGAAAATTGATGAGGCCATAAAAGCATACAAAGAAGCCATTAAAAAAGACTCTGAGTTTCTTCCTGCTAGAATAAATTTAGCTTATTTGTACAATCAGATTGGACAGAATCAGGCATCGGAAGATCAATTGGATAAAGTATTAGAAATAGAACCTAGTTACGGTCCCGCATATTATTCTATGGCTTTACTTAAAGCAGAGCAAAATAATCTAAAAGAATCTCTTCAATATTTTGAAGAAGGGGCAAACTTGATGCCCGAAAATCATAGACTGAGATATAACTGGGCTATATCATTGCAGAGATTAGATATGCCAGAAAGAGCAGAAGAAATTTACTTAGAAGCTCTTGAGTTGGCTCCTGATAATGTTGATTATCTATATGGTCTAGTGACTTTATATTTTCAGCAAAAAGAATATGAAAAGGCGCTATACAATGTTGAAAAACTGTTAGAAATTGCCCCTGAAAATCAAAGGTTCCTACAATTACAAAATCTAATCATTCAAAGGAGTGAGTAAATACACTCGACTTAAGATCGATTGCAGAATTCATTTTGAGTACTCTAGTGAGCAAATATATAAGTGATAGTCCAACTTTTTGTACCCTCTTTTTAGTATCTATGTGATCTCCTAGCCAAATGTTTGGTTTCCTATCAAATAACTTTATAGGGTATGGGGGTAGAAATAAAAGTCCTTAGAGTAGGTTGAGATTTAAGTGGTAGCCAATCTAATTTTCCAACCAATATTGTTAGTGTAAGGTTTATAACGGAAATGTTTTACCAATAAAAAAAAGCCGTAAGAAGTTAATCTCTTGCGAGACAACAACTTACGGCAATTAATGTACTTTAAAAAGTGCCCTGGACTGGAGTCGAACCAGCACTCCCCGAAGGGAACTGCCCCCTCAAGACAGCGCGTCTACCAATTCCGCCACCAGGGCTCAACTACGCTAAAGCTTCGTTGAGCTAATTAGCGTGAGGGATATTCAATAAATCAAATTCCTTTCTGTGGTTCCCTTCACAAAACAGTTACCGGGAACTGCCTCTTCAATCCGCCAACTGGCGGATACCAATTCCGCCACCAGGACTTAAGGGACATTTTCAGAAAGGCTCCAAATATAGAAGCTTTATTGGATAAATGACAAATATCAAATTGCAAAATACAAACAAATTCGAGGTTCAAAATACGAATGTTCGAAACATCTAATTTCTAAGTTCTTGATTTGAAATGTTTCGGATTTAATTCATTAGTATTTCAAACTTGTTTGGTGTTTGTCTTTTGACCTTTGTGATTTGCCGAAATCTTAAATTTCGGCGAGCTGTTCCTTAACGTAGTCGTTTTCGGGATCCATCTTCTGGGCCTGCTCGTAATAGGTTTTGGCCTTGGCTGACTGTCCGGCGCGATGCATGAGGTCACCCATCAAAATCCAGTTCTCAACATCCTTGGGATTATTTTTGATACGATCCAGCAGGTAGCTGATGGCTTCGTTACCCTTGTCACTCATGATCTTGTAGAGTACCAGATTGCGATGCGCAGCAGGTGAATCGTCCAGGTCAATGGCTTTTTCAAAATCTTCGCGCGCTTCTTCCAGGTTTTCCAGCTGAAGATTGGCAAAACCTCGGAGGTTGTAGTAGCCGCTGTGCTCCTCTTCCAGTTCGATGGCTTTTTCAAGTCCTTTCACACTTTTCTCCCACTGGTTCAGCTTCTGAAAAACCATTGCCTCCAGGTGGAATCCGTCAGCTTGCTGCGGTTCCATCTTTTGAAGCTGACGGGATATATCAAGTGCATGATCGTAGTCGCCTTCTCGGAGCAAGGCTAATCCTTCTTCCAGTTGTTCTTCGTAGTTCATTAAATTGAATCGGCTTATTTTAAAATATTTCCAATGCCGTTAAAAATAAGGGATTTAGGGCACGAAAGCATAATTGTTTTAGCATCTTTATAGCATACGGATGATGCGGATACTGTGGGTTTTCACAGATATCATGGGAGTATTGTTTAATAGGTTGGAAAAGCTGAAAGCCGACGTCAGAAAGCTGAAAACCCTAAAATATTAACGATCGGATGAGCTGGACTTGGAATTCGAATCTGTCTCCGGTTCGGGCTCTACTTCTGTAACCTCTTCGAACTCCGCTTCCTCTACATTGTCAAAACGGCCGCCGGGTTTGGATTGACGGCGCTGCTGTTCTTCGTGGCGTTTCTTCTGTTCACGAATATTTTTGAACACCTGGTAAAACATCCGGGCATTGCTGTTTTTCTTCCGCCCGCCCGGCAGGAAGAGCCTGCTGACAAACTTCACCAGCAGGTACATCAATACGATAAATGCTAAGGTCTTTAAAAACATGTTTAATCGGGAATAATATGAATATGCGTATTGCCTCTGATAGGCTGATTAAAAATCTGCTCTTCTATGTAATCTAAATGTTTTTCATTACTTACAAAATCAATCTCCGATGTATTAATGATCATAAGCGGTGATTTATTGTAGTGATAAAAGAAATGGTTGTAGGCTTCACTCAGATCCTTAAGATAGTCGGCGGAGATATGACGTTCGTAATCGCGGTCTCGCTGGCGAATGTTTTCCATTAGCCGGTCGACGGAAGATTGCAGGTAGATGATGAGATCGGGCGTGGCAGAGATCCCGGTCATGATGTTGAAGATGGAGTCGTACAGGGCCAGTTCATCGTCTTCGAGATTGAGCCGTGCGAAAATGCGATCCTTCTCAAAAATATAGTCGGAGATAGTCAGCTGCTGGAAGAGGTCTTTACTGAGCATCTTCTGCTGTTGCTTGAAGCGGCTTGCAAGGAAAGCCATCTGTGTGGGAAAGGCATAACGCTCCTTGTCTTCATAAAACTTGGGCAGGAAGGGATTGTCTTCAAATTGTTCCAATACCAGGCGGGCATCGTGGCGCTTGGTCAGCAACTTGGCAAGGGAAGTTTTGCCGACCCCGATAACCCCTTCTATTGCAATAAACTCAAATTGATTTTCCATCTTACCAGGTCAATTCAGTTTTCTTCATTTTCAGGGGCGGTGCACTCGTAATTAATTTTGAAATGGATTCCCCGGTCTCGGGATCCTGCCAGTTTTCGTGCAGCTCTTCAAGCGGCTTCAACACAAATAACCGGTTCCGATATTCAGGATGCGGAATAATAAGGTTATCCTTGTGAATCACCAAGTTGCCATATGAAATAATATCCAGGTCGATGGTCCGTGCGCTCCACCTGGGCTGGTCAGCCGAACGACCGTGTTCCTGCTCAAAGTTTTTGAACTTTTTGATCAGCTTTTCCGGGTCGAGCTCAGTAGTAATTTCAACGGCGGCATTCAGAAAAAAGCGGGACGAGGGACCCACCGGTTCGGTCAGGTACACCGAGGAGCTTCGAATGGGTTGGTCGGATACCGAACTTAGAAAAGATTTGGCATCGGAGAGATGCTGACGACGGTCGCCCACATTAGAACCTACTGCTACGACTACTTCTACCTCGTCCATGTCATCTGTACTTCGGAATATTCGGCTTTGGTTTCAATGGGAGGTTCCATTTTGCGCACGCTCACTTCCAGTTTTTGCAGGTTTGGGAATGTTTCAAATACCTGTTCTCCGATTCGCAGTGTTAGGGTCTCGATCAATTTTACCGAAGTTCCTTCCATAATATTTTTTACCGCGGTTTCCGCTTTTTGGTAGTCGATGGTTTGACTTAGATCATCGCTTCGTCCCGCCTCTGAAAGATCCGCATAAAACACAAGGTCTACCTCAAAATCATTGCCCTCTATACGCTCCTCCTCGTAATACCCATGCGGGGCATGGAAGCGAAGACCTTTAAGCGTCAATTTATCCATGGAAATCACGAATTAGGAATTATGAATTACGAATTATGGGCTAAATAAAGTTTTGAAGTAGACAAATACAAAGGAAACAGAAATGGTGAATAAACAATGACCCTTCATTCTTAATTCCTAATTCCTAATTCACTCAGTAAATCAGTAAATCAATCCCTCAATTCTTATTACAAGCTTGCTACTTCAATCTTCTGGTGAAGTTCATCAACGATGCGCTTGTGCTTGTTGCTGGTCTGCATCCGTTCTTCTACTGTTGAGATGGCGTGGATGACGGTTGAGTGATCACGGCCGCCGAAATGAAGTCCGATAGTTTTCAGACTGGAATCGGTGAACTGTTTGGCAAGGTACATGGCAATCTGGCGGGCTTCCACAATTTCCTGCTTGCGAGTTTTCTCACGTACCTTATTGGTATCGATGCCGAAATAGTCGCACACATAGTTTTGTATGGATTCGATGGAGATCTGAGTGTTCGACTCCTTGACCATATCCTTGAGCACACGCTTGGCCATTTTCAGATCGAGTTCGTCGACATGCTGCAGGGAGGCGTGAGCCAAGAGCTTTATGATGGCGCCTTCCAGGTCGCGCACGTTAGACTTGAAGTTGTGAGCGATGAATTCGAGGATGTCGTGGGAGAGTTCAATGCCGTTATCGCTCGCTTTTCGTTCCAGGATGGCATAGCGTGTTTCGTACTCCGGCATCTGAAGGTCGGCACTGAGTCCCCAGCTGAAGCGGGAGATCAGGCGTTCTTCAATATCGGAGATTTCACGAGGTGCGCGATCACTGCTTAATATAAGTTGCTTACCATCCTGGTGAAGGGCGTTGAAAATATGGAAGAACTCCTCCTGGGTTTTCTCCTTTCCGCTGAAAAACTGGATGTCATCTACAATCAGCACATCGATCTGCCGGTAGAACATGGTAAACTCGCTGGCCCGGTTATTCCGAATGGCCTGAACAAACTCGTTGGTGAATCCCTCGGAAGAGATATACATCACGGCGATCTCATTGCCGTGCTCCTGCTTGATCTTATTGCCAATACTCTGGATGAGGTGGGTCTTGCCCAGACCGGTCCCCCCATAAATGAAAAAAGGGTTGAAGGAGTTGCTTCCCGGGTTTTCAGCAATTGCCATAGCAGCGGAACGTGCCAGCCTGTTGCAGTCACCTTCTATATAACGGTCAAAGACGTAACTGTTGTTGAGATTGGAATCAATCTTCGTCTTTCGGATACCGGGAATGACAAAGGGATTTTCAATTTTCCCAGGACTGTAATCGGCATACCCGTCCAGATCCTGTTCCTTAGAAGGGGGCATGGGCCGCTGGGGAAGTCTAACGGAACGAGTATCGCTCTCATTATTGGACTTTTCAAGAACAACGGAGTATTCGAGTTTTCCCTCATCTCCCAAAACTTTAGCCAACGTTGACCGGAGCATACTATAGTAGTGTTCTTCCAGCCACTCGTACCAGAACTGACTCGGTACCTGTATAGTTAAGGTATTATTTTCGAGCTTAATCGGTTGGATCGGCTCGAACCAAGATTTATACTTCTGATAGCTAATATTGTCTTGTATAATTTCCAGACACTGCTCCCACGCAGTTTCAGCAGAAATTGTACTCAAAATCCCGTGACCTCCAAAAAAATTAAAAGTTCATTGCAAAGAGAGCTTGCAGTTATCCACACAAAATTATCATCAATCTCATAGCGGCTCGAACGAAGATGATAATTTCCTAGACAGATGTCAAAAAAATATTCGGGGGTTATCCAAAAGTTATCCACATTTCTCTAAACAATATAAGTGCATGGGAGGCAAAGGATTGACACTTATTTGGGATTTCTTTCCAATCGCACTTGACACCCCGTAATATTGCCCTAACATTGATTTTACCTTTACCTAACAGGGGGAGGCGGGAATAAAAAAAGTTTTCAACAAGTTATCCACACAAGTAAATAATGTTAAAAAGTCCAAATTTAATTTCCGGAAATATGAAAATTATTAAGTCCGTTTCAGGTCTGCTAGGCAAGTTTTGCGATGATGAAACGGGGTTTCTTATCATAATCTTTGAGAAGGGAGGTTTCCCACCGGGTATCGTCAAAAAGCTGCTGAATTTGCTCTCCATATTTTTCGTGCACTTCAAGGTAGAGCATACCCTGGTCTTGCAAATATTTCTCAGAAAATCGGATCACACTTCCATACATTTTTTCAAGATTGTCGCAAAAAAGTGCAAGCGAAGGTTCGTGCCGGACAACCTGCTCTTCAAGCTCCTCTTTTTCTTCGGGTAAGACATAGGGAGGATTGGAAATGATGATGTCGTAGCTCCCTTCAAGCGGAAGTTCTTTCCACTGCAGGATGTTGCCGCTGATGAAGTTTACATCTACCTCGTTGTTTTCGGCATTCTCCCTTGCTATGCGAATTGCCTCTTTGGAGATATCGAGTGCATCCACCTGCCAGTCGGGGCGCTCCATCTTAAGGGCGATGGGAATGCAACCCGATCCGGTACCGATATCGATTACCTTTTTCTCCTCGGATCCTTCGTCAGAAGGGTGATCATCCAGCAGAATCTCAACCAGCTGTTCAGTCTCTATCCTCGGGATGAGTACTTCGGGAGATACCGTGATATGGGCATTCATAAATTCGGTGTAGCCCAGGATATATTGAAGAGGCTCGTGTTTTGCCCTTCTCTTGACCAAAGGACGTATGTTATCGAGTTCCGTTTGCGATAGGGGGCGGTCGAATTTAAGATATAGATCGAGACGCTTCACTTGCAGGGTCTCCGCAAGAAGCCATTCGATGCTTAGGCGTGGATCGGGGATGCCTCTTTCCTTAAAGTATTCTGTTCCCCACTCCAGCATGGACAGAACAGTCCAGTCCTTGAGCTTGGTGCTCATTCAGAATTTGGGTATGGATTAGGAGTCTTCTTCGGTTTCTTCTTGTTCCTGAACTTCCTGTACCGTCAGACCATATCTCTTGGTGAAGTCGAGAATGAAATCAATAACCTCGTCGTCGATGGTACGTTTTTCCTCGTCGAGCGAGCTGCCACGAAAGCCCATGCGTCCGCCGGTCTTCTTGATTTCTATACGGGTCTCTTTCCCGGTAAATTCAATGATGACGGTCAGGGTTACACTGGCGTTAATTTGCTTTTCGTATTGCTCGTATACTGCTACGTGAACAGTGTCGCTGGAACTGGAAGATTCATACTTGTAGAGATACTTCGGTTCCTGGCTTTTAAATAGATTGGCAGGTATCCTCCGGAGTGTATCCGCTGGACCATAAACAAGATACTTGCTGACAGATTTCATAATAAATTCGATTCGTATTTTGTAGGATGAGCTAGATGCTTAAACAGCCTGAATAAACGCCTTAATATAACAATAGTCAAATATAAGATCAGATTAAGATGACAATTCTGATAGAATTAAAAATATGCGTATAATTTTTTTCTCTTCTGCGTGTTTACTAATATTAGAGTCTATATAACGTGTAATCATTCATGTCCGGAAATTCTATGAAGCTTTATCCCATATCTCTTAAAAGTATTCCTTTGCTGGTGCTTTTGCTGGCAGTATTCGGTCTTCAGGTAACCCAAGCCCAGCTTAAGGAACCTGACGTACGTAAGGTAGACCGACCTCGTACCCCTCTCAGCGAAGGTTTTCATAATGCGCTTGAATTTGATGTCATGCTCAATAATTTTGGTTTCTCTATCGGGGGACAGTATTCCCGGGTGGTCGGACCTTATACAGAGCTGACCTTTCAAACCGGAATCACGGGAATTCGCGATGTGAGTGAACAGAATTTTCAGGACTTTTTTACCGGTCAGCGTACGATCCCCAACAAATATCAAAGAGCACTGGGTTTTCCGTTCCTGTTCGGAGTAGAGCGACGCCTTTTTGCCGAATCGATCGCTGATAACTTCCGGTTTTTTGTAGCAGGATCCGGCGGTCCTGCGATGGCCTTTGTGTATCCCTATATCAATGACTCCGACAATAATGGTTTACGAACGACGATAATCGACCCAAATGGATTTATCCGTCCCGTGGAAGAGGTCAACGATTTCTTTACCGGCTGGAAGGATGGTGACACGGAATGGGGTTTTTCAGGTGAATTGAAAGTTGGTGTTACCCTGGGAGAAAATTTCAAGAGCCAAACGACTGTTGAGTTCGGCTACTTTTTCTACTATTTCAGCCAAGGCCTACAGATTATGGAACCGCGACGAGTCGGTTCCGGGAATGATGCTTACATCTTTGATGAGCAGCTCGGGATAGGCGTCATAAATCCGGATGCAATTGAACCTTATTTTGATGCTCAGAAATATTTCGGCACTCCGCAGATCAGCATTAAGTTCGGTGGCATGTGGTAGGAATTAATTGTTGAGTCGGTGAATAGTTGAATTGTTGAGTGAGTGGGTATTAAGCAACTACCCAACTAACTCACTAAACCAATCCTCAGGCTTTTCCAGGCTATCTAATATCAGGTCCGGGTCATGCGCAGCCAGCTCCTCTCTTGAAAAGTGGCCGGTAGTCACCACCACGCAGCGACACCCAAAATGCCGGGCACACTCAATATCCAGAGGCGTATCTCCGACGATGATAAACTCTTCCGGCTCGGCTTCTCTTTCATGCAGCTGGCGGTAGTTCTTACTTGCAGCGCTACCCAGGAGATTGCGGTCGGCGTGATCGCAACCGTAAGCTCCAAAGGTGAAATAATTATTGTATCCGGCCATGCTCAGCTTGTGAGCAGCAATTTCCTTGAAATTACCGGTCAGCAGTCCCATATGATGGTTTCGCTCTCTAAAAAAGCTGAGGCAGGTATCTGTATGTTCATAAACCGACACATGTGCAGGCTTCAACTCCTGATGCATGCCTGCCAGGTAACGGGTCTTCAATTCACGGTAGAGGTAATCATTCTGTTGCTGATTTCCCAGCAGCGACCGGAAAATGGCCTGGTCGGTTCTACCCGCAAAGGCTGTATCGGCAAGAACCGAAGAATCCAGGGATAACGAATCAAGGATCTCGGAAATCAACGAGTGCATAAAATTTCTCTCGACGCTGAGCAGGGTTCCGTCGATATCAAACAGGAGTATAGGCTTCATAAATCAATGGAATTCAGAATACGCAATATGCTTTATAGTGTACTAAAAAACTTTGTACATTAAGTCACAATTTTAGTCTAAAACAAATAGGTCAAGCAATGAGTTTTATCGATGAAATTAACGGGCGCCAGATCATTGATTCCCGAGGCAACCCGACTGTAGAAGTTGATGTTATTTTGAACACCGGAATAATGGGACGTGCTGCAGTTCCCTCCGGAGCCTCCACCGGAGAGCACGAGGCGGTAGAGCTTCGCGACGGTGATGAAAATGTTTTTATGGGCAAAGGAGTTCGGAAGGCTGTTGAAAATGTGAACACCATAATTGCCGGGGAGCTTAGGGGTATGGAGGTGTTCAACCAGGTGGAACTTGACAACACCCTGCTTGATCTCGACGGTACGGAAAACAAAGGCAAGCTTGGCGCAAATGCTATATTGGGTGTATCATTAGCTGCAGCAGATGCCGCTGCCAACGCACTGAATCTGCCGCTTTGGAGGTATATTGGTGGCGTAAATGCCAAAGTGCTGCCTCTGCCTATGATGAATATAATCAACGGCGGATCTCATGCCGATAATAATGTGGACCTTCAGGAATTCATGATTTCTCCGGGTGGGGCTTCCAGTTTTTCTGAAGCTATCCGTATGGGTGCCGAAGTGTTTCATAATCTGAAGAAAGTGCTGAAGGACAAAGGTTATAATACGGCTGTCGGTGATGAAGGTGGTTTTGCCCCCAACCTCAAGTCGAATGAAGAAGCGGTGGAAGTTATACTACAGGCAACCGAAAAGGCGGGATATACTCCCGGTGAAGACATCTTCATCACGCTCGATCCTGCTACTTCGGAATTCTATAACGCCGAGAAGAATGTCTATGAATTTAAATGGAGTGATGGAAGCGAACGCGACCAGGAAGATATGGTTGCCTTCTGGAGCGATTGGGTAGATAAGTATCCTATTGTCTCCATTGAGGATGCTTTGGCAGAAGATGACTGGGATGGCTGGAAGAAGCTTACTGATGCTATCGGAGACAAGGTGCAGTTGGTCGGTGACGACCTCTTTGTAACCAATACCGATCGACTGGCCAAGGGAATTAAGATGGGAGTTGCGAATTCTATCCTGATTAAAGTCAACCAGATCGGAACGCTAACTGAAACGCTTGATGCCATCGAAATGGCGCATAAAAATGATTACACTGCCGTGATCTCACACCGTTCGGGAGAAACCGAAGATACCACTATCGCCGACCTTGCTGTGGCAACCAATGCGGGTCAGATCAAAACGGGTTCCATGAGTCGTACCGACCGTATCGCCAAGTACAACCAGTTGCTGAGAATTGAAGAACAGTTAGGTCCAAATGCCATATTTCCCGGCAAAGACGCTTTCGGCGTTTAAATTTATGGAACACGGATGACACAGATTTAGCGAATACTCACGGGTAATATATTTTAATTCCCTGATGATCTGTTATATCCGTTAAATCTGTGTTCTGCCTCTTTTTATTTTTCTATGCGCACTACATTCACCCGACTTCAAAATTTTCGCAACCATGTGGATACACGGGTTGAATGGGCACCACACATGAATGTTATCATCGGTCCCAATGGGGCCGGAAAAACAAACCTGATCGATGCCATTCACTACCTCTGCATGACCCGTAGTTTTATCTCCACCAGTGACATTTATGTGGTAAATCAGGATGCCACTTTTTTTATGGTCAAGGGTCATTTTGAAGGAAACATCAGGGCCAGCTTTGATGTAGGATGTTCCTATTCGCGCGGGGAAGGGAAGAAGATTTTTGTAAATGAAAGTCCGCTTGATCGCTTATCCGATCTTATCGGTATGGTACCTGTCGTCGTGTTGGCACCACAGGATAAAAAACTGACCAGCGAGGGACCTGCCGAACGCCGCTCGTTTATTGACTCGTTCATCAGCCAGATATCACCGCGATATCTCAAGGATTTGCTGGATTTCAGGAAAGCCCGAAAGCAGCGAAACAAGCTCCTTCAGGAATTCCGCGGCAGCCGCGAAGTCATGCTAGCCTACCTGGAGCCGTGGAATGTACAACTGGTTGAATATGGCTCGCGTATTGTCGCTAAGCGAACGGAGGTGTTGAATCAGTTTCAGGATTACCTGGCAGAGGAGTATGAACTGATATCCGGTATGCGTCATAAACCGCATCTGGAGTACCAGACCTTTTGTGAGCCCTCAGAGGATATTCAAGTCGTAGAAGATCGGTACCGGGAAGAGCTGAAAAAAGCCCTGGATAATGAACTCGAACGGGAAATTACTACGGTAGGGCCGCACCGTGATGAAATCGTTTTCTACCTCGATGATTTTGAACTTCGCAAATTCGGTTCCCAAGGCCAGCACAGGCTTTTTGCACTGGCTCTGAAACTGGCTCAGCTGTTTTACTTTTCTGCCGAACTGGATGATCTGCCCATTTTTTTGCTGGATGATGTCTTCGGTGATTTGGATGCCCAGCGAACCGAAGTATTACTCAATGCTCTGATTGAGCATGCGGGTCAGACTTTCATTACGTCGGCAAATCCAATACCTTTTGAGGACTATGTCACCTTCGACGGTGAGAAGAATCGCAAATTTCGTGTGGAGCAGGGAAAGATAGAAAGGATAAAATAGAATTTGAGCCTAAGCTTGGATTCATAACGAATCGCAATAGATGTCTCGCTACAGAACAAATACACCGAAACCCCTCAAGGAGCTGGTAAAAGACTTCCTGGATGATGTACCCTACAGAAAGCGTCTGAAGAGGGGAATGATTCTTTCCCTTTGGGATGAGACGGTAGGTGAGAATATTGCTCAACAGACCGAAAACCTGCGTTTTGAAAATAGCAAGCTAATCTTAAATGTGAAGAATCCTGCCTGGCGTCACGAAATCCACATGAAGCGGTTCAGTATCGCAAAAAAGCTTAATGACCAGGTAGGAGAAAAAATCATAAAGGAAATTATCGTTCGTTCCTAGTTCTCATTGACAACCATAAACTGCCCATCTATATTAGCCTGATATGAGTGCTATGGATAATGAAAAAATTGAACAGTTCAAGGAACGGCTCCAGTCTATTTGGTCCTCTATCGTCAGAAGTAAAGAAGAAAGCGATATCGAGGAGAGCAGGAAAGGCAAAATCGTTGTATTTGTGGTGGCTTTTATCCTCGCGCTTTGCCTGTGGCTGATGGTGAACCTAAGCAGGGATTATACCATCAATGTCAATTTGCCTATCGTTATGGGTAATATGCCGGACGACCAGGCGCTCACCGAAGAGCTTCCCTCAGACGCCACGGTTAGTATTTCGGGAGAAGGTTGGCAGCTGATTAATATTTATAACAATCCGCCCCAGGTTTTTGTGGATGTGAACCAAAATGAGATTAATCTCTATGAGCAGGTACAGAAACAGCTGAATGCCAATCCGGATTTGAGCGTGCAGAAAGTACAGCCACTTTTTCTCAATCTTGACATGGAGAGCAAGATGACGAAGAAAATTCCCATCCGGTCCAATGTAGAGGTTACTTTTGAGGACCAGTATAATTTTGCGGGCGAACCCTATCTGGAACCGGACAGTGTAACCATCACAGGTGCCGGTTCAATCATTCGCAATATTGAAACGTGGGAAACGGCCCCGGTTCAGTTTGAGGATGTGGATACGGATATTTCTGCCACGGTTGGTTTGAAGGAAACGGAACCTCTGTACAGTATCACACCTCTTGAAGTGACCTATAATGCCAATGTGGCCCAGTATACCGAAGGGGAAACCCGTGTCAATATTGAGGCTCGAAATATGCCTTCCGGACGCAGTGTGACGTTCAGCCCTTCCATGCTAACTATTCGGTATAACGTGCCGGTGGATCAGTATTCGGAGGTTCAGGAGCTGAATAATCCCTTTACTGCTTATATTTCTTACCGGCAGATCAGTGAAGACACTACCGGCTTCGTAGTGCCGAATATTGAAAACACGGCCCCCGCCGGGTACAATATCAAATTGCGTTCCTATCAGCCTACCAGTGTCTCGTACTTTATGGTACTGAATAATTAAAATTGAGTGACTAAGTGGTATTTAAGCCACTTCATCAAGTTGCTTCTCGAATGGCTTGATCACTTTTTGAACATCCTTGGTATTTTCAAAGAAGTCGAGCACCTTCAGCAGTACCTCATCAACCAGCACATCCGGACAAGAAGCACCGGAAGTCAGTGCGACCTTCACCGGTTTATCACTTTTCGGCAGCCAGTCGTCGGTTTTCTTGATCTCCTTGTCCCATTGATTAAAGTGCCGGATGAGTGAGTCAGACTTAATCTCCTCAGCGTCCCGCACGTGGAAGGTGGGATAGGCGTGCTCAAGAATCTCCACAAGGTGCATGGTATTTGAGGAATTGTACCCACCGACTACCAGTCCGATATCGGCATCTGTATCGGCAAGGGCAAGCGTGGCCGACTGGTTCTCATTGGTTGCGTAACAGAGCGTGTCAGTGGTATCTGCAAAATGGTCAAGTACGTCGGATTCTCCGAATCGCTTGGCCGCCGCCTCCTTAAGAATATCCATCACTTCTTGTGTTTCTGTGGCAAGCATCGTGGTTTGGTTAATCACCCCAAAATGCTCCAGAGAAGTAATGGGATCAAAATTCTCTGTGCTCTTGTGTCCGAAATACTTCTCAAAATCCGTTCGGGGTCGATCTCCGGTCATAATATCAGCCAGAATCTGAGCCTCTTCTGGATTCAGAACCACCACGCATTCCGAGTGATTGGAACTATGCGAGAAGGTAGCACGGGTCTCCTCGTGATGATGCTTACCGTGAATCACCAGCGAGTAGCCCTTGTTGCCTAGCTGACTTCCGCGTTTCCAGACTTTTTCCACAAAAGGACAGGTGGTGTTATACTCATAGGGATCGATGCCCTGCTCCTTAAGCTTCTGCTGAATCTCTATCGTGGTACCGAATGCAGGCACGATCACGATGTCGTCTTGATCGAGCGATGAAATCGGAATCAATTCCGTCCCGTCCGTCTCAAACAGGAAGCGAACTCCTCGCGCTTGCAGGTCTTCGTTCACGGTGGGATTGTGGATCATCTCGCTCAACAGGTAGATATCCTTATCCGGGTGTTCATTAACCGTTCGATAGGCAATATCGATGGCATTCTCCACCCCATAGCAGAAACCGAAGTGGCGGGGGATGTAAAATTGAACAGGACCAAAATCGAGCAGGGTAGGTTCGAGATCCTTTTTGCGTGGATCTACCACCTTGTTTGCATCCTTTACCTTGCGGATGATCGGGGATTCATAAATGTCGGGTATATCAAATTTCTTTCGTGCCATAGACGTCAAATATAAGGAGCTTCAAAGGAAAGATCACAAGGAGTAACAGAAAAAGGTAGGTAATCGATTCCCATTACTCACTGATTAAATGGTTTATTTTAGATGTACTATAGCTAAATGATCTCCTGGAAATTGGTAAAGCGAGAGCATTCCCCAGTAGAGCAGCGAAAGAGGTAGGGGAGAGGAACTATTCAATAATCATTTATTCTGACTTAGAACCCATTTGCAGGTGTCATCCCGACCGTAAGTGGAGGGATCTCATCCGTTCCGAAAAGGCGAATCGAATCTTAGCGGATGAGATCCCTCGACGGGGCTCGGGATGACAACCTTTCTCAATACCCCCGGTGGCTTTTCCCATAAGGATGCCTATGGCAGGGTTACTTTTGGCCAGTCGAAAGTAACAAGATGAAGTGTTGTCCGAGTTCTACACTGGTATTTTTGACGCGCAAAAGTACCGCAAAACGCGCCGCCAGGATTTACTCGGCAGGACACCGGTTGCAATTGGCGAGGGTAANCGAAAAGGCGAATCGAATCTTAGCGGATGAGATCCCTCGACGGGGCTCGGGATGACAACCTTTCTCAATACCCCCGGTGGCTTTTCCCATAAGGATGCCTATGGCAGGGTTACTTTTGGCCAGTCGAAAGTAACAAGATGAAGTGTTGTCCGAGTTCTACACTGGTATTTTTGACGCGCAAAAGTACCGCAAAACGCGCCGCCAGGATTTACTCGGCAGGACACCGGTTGCAATTGGCGAGGGTAAAGACAATGATCCTTCACATTTAGTGATCGCTACGAAGATCTCATCGGTGTGTATTTNACTCGGCAGGACACCGGTTGCAATTGGCGAGGGTAAAGACAATGATCCTTCACATTTAGTGATCGCTACGAAGATCTCATCGGTGTGTATTTACAACCACTCGCCTTCATGTAACCTCCACAAGCACCTGCCTCACAACTCCAAGTGCGGATGAAAATAAACCCTCCAGGGGTCTCGACCCTTGGAGGGTTACAAGAAAATATCGTATGAATTGAAATCAGTATTAAAAAGACAGAAAAAGCAGCAATCGAAATCCATAGTTACTCTGTGTAACTCCGTGCTTCTCTGTGCAACTCAGGGGTACAGCATCAGGCTAAATTTATTTGACGTATGGATCAACCATTTCACGTTTACCCTACGCCTCCGCCACTTCATCCAGCTTTACCCCTACGAGCCGGCTGATACCGGTCTCCGGCATGGTGATACCGTACATCATCTCGGCTTTGCCCATGGTCTTCTTGTTGTGGGTAATGATGATAAACTGTGTCTCCTCACTGAAACGTTTAATCATATTGGCAAAGCGTTCAATATTAGCGTCGTCTAGCGGCGCGTCAACCTCATCGAGCACACAGAAGGGGGAAGGCTTAACGAGGTAGATGGCAAAGAGCAGTGCAATGGCTGTGAGAGTCTTTTCTCCGCCGGAGAGCTGATTGATGGTAGATGGCCTCTTGCCGCGTGGGTTAGCTTTGATCTCAATGCTGGCCTCTAGCGGGTCTTCGGCTTCCTCATCGATTACTAAGTCACAAAAATCGTCTTCGTTGAACAGCGTGTGGAATACATCAACAAAGTTCTCCCGAATTTTTTCGAAGGTCTTGTTAAAACGCTCGGTGGCGGTTTTGTTGATCTCGTCAATGGTCTCGCGAAGCTCCTGTTCAGCTTTGTGGAGATCTTCTATCTGTTCCTCGTAAAAGTCGAGCCGCTCTTTCTCTTCTTCGAACTCCTCAATGGCAAGCGGATTCACGTCACCAATCTTGTTCAGCTTCTGTCGCAGCCAGCTGATGCGTTCTTTGGCTTCTTCCGGCTCCATATCCTCAGGCAGCTCCTCATCAATCTGATCCATCAACACGCCGTAGGTGTCCCAGATGTGATCGGAGAGATTCTCAATCTGCATCTCAAATTTCTCCTTGGCCATGGCCAGGTGATGAACCAGCTCCATATTCACTTCCTTGCGGCGGCGGACCTCCTTCAGGTCTTTCTCAATTTCATTGATATTTCCACGCTGCTTGGCCGAACTTTGCTCTGCATCCTCAAGGGCTTTATCGGCTTCTTTCTTTTTCTTGCGGGTGGTTTCGAGTTCATCCTCGTACTGTTCTATGGATGACTTGTACCGCTCGATACGCTTTTTGGCTTCCTCTGTTTTCTCAGAACGCAGTTCCAGCCGTTCCTTGACACTTTTGATGCCGTTTTCAGCTCGCTTGATATCACGTTCGTGGTTTTCAACTTTGTTCTGCAAGTCCTGGTGCTTCAACTGGGCGTCATTATAGCGGCTCTGGGCAATGGAGCGCTCTTCCTCCAGATCCTGCAGTACCTGTTTTTTCTCTTCCTGCTGTTCGTGCAGGTCTTTGAGTTTCTGTTGCAGCTCTTTCTGCTTGGGTTGAAGGCTGTCCAGCTTTTCCTGGGCATTGCCTTCGTTGCTGATCAGCGATTCCCGACGATTTTTCAGCTCCCCGATATTTTTTTCATAGACCTGGATTTTAGAGTCGAAGCTGTTGATACGGTTCTCGATACTCCTGACTTCTTTCTCCTTCTCTTTAAGCTCTTTTTCCAGTTCGGAAAGATTGATCTTGTCGTACTCTTCCTGCACTTCCTGCAGCTCCTGCTGCGAGCTTTTGATATTTGAACGAGACTTCTCAGCCTTCTTTTCCAGTTTTTCAATCTTATCTTTCAGTCCGACCCGGATGCCTGCATTCTTGCTCTTGCTGCCGCTTTTCAGGAAGCTGTGGGTTGTAATAACCTCCCCGTCAGGTGTAACCCCGATATTGCGACTGCCTTGCAGCTTCTCTTGCGCCTCTTCAACCGAATCGAATACAAGCACATTGCCCAGAAGCAGCTGGGTCAATGCATTAAATTTTTTCTGTGACTCTGCTTTGTGATACAGTGAATTCTTTTCCACATCGTAGTTGTCGCTCAAACGGTCGAGCGGTATGAAGGTCGCACGTCCCTTGTCGTCATCCTTGAGTAGGGAGGCGGCTTTCCGGGCGTCGGATAAGGTATTTACGACTACAAAATTCAGAGATTCTCCAAGAACGGCTTCAAGGGCAATGGCATGCTCCTCATCTGTGGAAAGAATGTTGGATACTACGTCCAGCAGTTCGAAACGTTCTCCATGTTCATCCAGCAAGTATTGAACACTAGATGGGAAAGCCTCATTGGAATTGGCAATATCCTGGAGCAGTGAAATCTCTGATTCAATGGAATCAAGGCTGCTCTGATAGCTACGAATCTGATCTTTCAGTTCATCGCGCTTATCGCTTAAGGATTCCCGCTTCTCTTTGGCATTGTTGAGAGCTTCCTGTCTCTTTTCCCGGCCTTCCCGGGCTTCATCTAATTTCTCATTAAGCAGTCCCTTTTCCCCTTTGAAATTCTCGATCTCATCTTCCAGATCTTCAATTTCCTCGCGGATGCGTATGAGGTCACCTTCCGTATTTTCCAGTTTTGACTCAATACGGATACGCTCAGACTGTAAATCGTTGAGCTTGCGGTTAGTCTCGCTGAATTCTTGCTCCAGCTGTCTCAAATTCTCCCGTACAGCGGAATACTTCTGTTGAACCGATGAGTACTTCTCTTTGGAGTCTTTAAGGTTCTGCCCGGCTTTCTGAAGGTCTTTTTCGAAAGTCTCCAGTTTGTTTTTACTGTTCTCAAAAAGCTCCCGCAGGTCTTTTAGGTCCTGCTTGCCTTGTTCAATATCCTTGGTGTACTGCTCGATGACCCCTTCTTCATTGCTGATCTTCTCTTTAGTGATGCGAAGGTTGGTCTCGGTGTCCTGTATTTTGGAATGGAGCTGGCTTACTCGACGCTGTGCTTCGGCCTGGTTTCGCTCTTTTTCGTTGAGGGCATTTCTGGCTTCTTCCTCGGTCTGTTCCAGTTCGTCTGCTTTGGCAATAATCTCTTTCTTCTCTTTCTCGGCATTTGCAATCCGCTCCTGCAGTGGTTCGAGCTCTTCCTTGATCTTTTGGTACTCGTGCAGGTTTAATGCTTTGTCAAGGTGCTCCAGCTCTTTGCGGTATTTCTTGGCCTTTTGGGCCTTTTCAGCCTGTATTTCAAGAGACCGAGTGTTTTTACGAACCTCCACCAGGATATCTTCCACACGCTGGAGGTCTTTTTGGGCTTCATCGAGCTTGCGGAAGGTCTTCTTACGCTTCTCTTTATAGCGGGTTACTCCTGCAGCCTCTTCAAATAGACGACGGCGGTCGTTATTCTTGTCATTGAGAATCTCCTCAACCATTTTCAGTTCAATCACAGAGTAGGCATCAGAGCTCATACCCGTATCCATGAACAGTTCAGAGATATCTTTCAGCCTACAGGTCGTTCCATTAATGAGGTACTCGCTTTCACCGGAACGGTAGAGTCGCCGGGAAATGGTTACTTCATTATATTCGGTAGGCAATAGACCTTTATTATTTACAAAGGTCAGAGAGACTTCAGCCATGCCAAGGGCATTCTTCTTGGCGGTCCCGTTGAAAATGACATTGGTCATGCTGGCAGAGCGAAGTAGGGTGGGACGTTGCTCGCCGAGTACCCAGCGCATCGCGTCCACAATATTTGACTTGCCGCATCCATTGGGACCGACGATTGCGGTAATGCCTTTGTCGAATTTCACCTGCGTTTTGTAGGCAAAACTCTTAAAGCCCTGTAATTCTAGGTCGGATATATACATTTACTAAATTTCAAATGACAAGCTTCAAATTACAAACAAATCCGAATATCGAATAACCAGAAATTCGAAACGGTTTGTTTCGAGTATTCGAATTTCGAATTTAGTATTTGTTTGTAATTTACTTTTTGGATATTGGTACTTACAACTATACTGTCATGATTTCTTTTTCCTTCTGCTCCAGAAGCTCGTCAACTTTCTTGGTATGCTGATCGGTAATGCTTTGAATCTCTTCTTCCGCCTCAAATTTTGAATCTTCCGGAAGGGATTCTTCCTTGACCGTTTTCTTAATTTCATCATTGGCATTGCGGCGGGTATTTCGCACGCTGATGCGGGCGTCTTCAGCCAGTTCTCCGCAGCGCTTAACCAGATCCTTGCGCCGTTCTTCCGATAATATGGGGAGAGGTATGCGTATGATATTTCCGTCGTTGCTGGGGTTCAATCCGAGTCCGGCAGACATGATGGCTTTTTCAATATCTTCCAGGGCCGACTTATCATAAGGCTGAACCGTAAGCATACGTGCCTCGGGTGCGCTAACATTGGCCAGCTGGTTCAGGGGTGTCTTGCTGCCATAATAGTCTACTTTAACCCCGTCGAGCAGTGAGGGCTGTGCCTTTCCCGCCCTGACGTGAGACAGTTCGGTTTTAAAATAATTCACGGCTTCGTCCATTTTTTTGTCGGCTTCCTTGATAATGGACTGCAACTCCTTAGGTATCATAATATTTTTGATCTGGTTAGAAGTTTGTAAACAGCAATGGGTTCAATAAAAACTGAAGTTAATAAATCTAGCTTTCTTCCCAAACAACCTTGGAGCCTACGTCGCTTTCACCGTTAAGGGCTTTCTTAAGATTGCCCACGATATTCATATTGAACACAATAAGGGGCGTCTCGTTTTCCCGGCAGAGTGTGAATGCGGTAAGATCCATAATGTCCAGTCTGCGGCTAAGCACTTCATCGCCGGTTATGGTTTGAAATTTCTTTGCTTCCGGATTCTGCTCGGGGTCGGAATCATAGATTCCGTCAACCCGGGTGCCTTTCAATATAACCTCTGCTTCAACCTCAATGGCACGCAGCGCCGCTGCAGTATCGGTAGTGAAGTATGGATTGCCGGTGCCGGCTCCAAAAATGACTACGCGTCCCTTTTCAAGATGCCTGATGGCCCGCCGACGAATATACGGCTCGGCGATTTCTTCCATGCGAATGGCTGACATCAGCCGGGTATGCACGCCTTTACGTTCCAGGGCGTCCTGAAAAGCCATACTGTTGATCATGGTTGCAAGCATGCCCATGTAATCTCCCTGAACACGGTCCATACCTTCGGTTGCACCTTTCACACCACGGAAAATATTGCCACCGCCGATGACCACGCAGAGTTCATAGCCTTCGTCATGAACGGCTTTGATTTCATTGGCATACTGGGTAAGGATATTACCGTCTATTCCGTGTCCCTGTTCTCCCAGAAGGGCTTCCCCGCTTAGTTTGAGTAGAATACGCTTATATTTGTTGGCCACAACTATCTTTTTTACTGCTGTTATAAATCGTTTATATATAAAAAAAAGGCTACCGAATTGGTAGCCTTTTTATCAGAAAAAAATGATTAGGAATCATTGCCCAGCTGCAGCCGGTGGAATGACTTGACAAGCGGGGTGTCATTCTGTTTGAGATACTCCTTCACTGAGAGACTGTTGTCTTTCACGAATTTCTGTTCAAGAAGAACGCGTTCTTCGTAAAATCTTCTGAGTTTTCCCTGTGCGGCTTTCTCGGCGATTTCTTCCGGTTTGCCTTCGTTTAAAAGCTGGTCTTTGGCTATTTCCAGTTCTTTCTCTACGATAGAACTGTCAACTCCGTCGCGAGTAACTGAAAGAGGTTTCATCGCAGCGACCTGCATAGCGACGTCTTTCGCAATGTCGTCGTCATTGACTTCCCCTTCAAACTCCACGAGCACGCCCAGCTGGTTACCGGGGTGAATGTAAGACACCAGTTGACCGCCGGTCTTGGCAAGTACCACACGATTGATCTCAATTTTTTCACCGATCTTTCCAACCATGTCTTTCAGGTGGTCTGCAACGGTGAGTCCGTCAACTTTTGCCTTAAGAAGTTCATCGACTGAATCAAGTTCTTCTTCAAAAACGAGATTGACAAATTGGTCAGCTCGTTTCTGAAAATCTTCATTTCGTGCCACAAAATCAGTTTCACAATTGATTTCCAGGGCAGCAGCTTTTGAACCGTCATCGCTTACCTTGGTAACAATCAATCCCTGATTGGCTTCGCGATCGGATCTCTTCTCGGAAAGTTTTTGGCCTTTCTTTCTTAAAATTTCAATGGCTCTTTCAAAGTCGCCATCTGCTTCTTCAAGGGCCTTCTTGCAATCCATCATGCCGGCCCCGGTTTGTTCTCGTAATTCTTTTACGTCTTTCGCAGAAATACTCATGTTGAGTTGCTCTGTTTAGTGTTGGTGTTAAATATTTTTCGGTAAGTATCGGTAGATAAAACTACTCTTCTTCGTCAGACCCTTCGCTTTCATCTTTTCTGCGACGGGTACGTCGTTTTCCGGTAGCTTTGGTAGCTTTCTTTGCCTTTTGCTTTTTCTTGGCTTCTGCCTGTTTTGCTTCTTCCGCAGCTTGCTCCATCAGCTCTTCTTCGTTTTGAGCTTCGCGTTCTGCATTTCCTTCGATGATGGCATCGGCTACTTTTCCGGCAATAAGCTGTATGGTACGGGCTGAGTCATCATTGCATGGTACAATATAATCCGGAGTGTCCGGGTCACTATTGGTATCTACCATGGCGACAATGGGGATATTCAGCTTGATCGCTTCATTAACGGCGATGTGTTCTTTGATAGTATCGACGATAAATACAGCACCGGGCAGACGGTTCATGTTGGCAATACCGCCGAGAGTCTGTTCCAGCTTTTCGCGTTCGCGATCGAGCATCAGAGCCTCTTTCTTGGTCAGCTCTTCAAAAGTACCGTCTTTCTCCATGCGGTCGATCTCTTCCATACGTGAGATACTCTTCTTGACCGTTGAAAAGTTGGTCAGCATACCGCCTAACCAACGATGGGTGATGTACGGCATTCCGCATCGGATGGCTTCGGTTTTTACAATATCCTGGGCTTGCTTTTTGGTTCCGACAAAAAGAATGGTCTTTCCGGAACGGGCCAGTTTGGCTACTTCGTCAAGCGCTTCCTGAAAAAACTTCTGGGTTTTTTTCAGGTCAATGATGTGTATTCCGTTTCGCTCCATGAAGATGAATTCCTTCATCTTCGGGTTCCAGCGACGGGTAAGGTGTCCGAAATGGGCACCGGATTTCAATAGTTCTTCTAGATTTGGTGCAGTAGGCATAGGTAATGTACTTGGTTTTGAGTTTATCCGCTACACAGGTCATTCCCGGCGCTAATCCGTCCCAAAATTTTCGGGACGAACACCCGGCGCACTAGGTCGCTGCGTATGTGTGATATTAGATGGTTGTTTGTTATTCGTCAGTCGCTATCAGTTGCAATCGGTTGATCATTTTTAACCGATAACCAATAACCGATAAAAACTTATCGTTTGGAGAACTGGAATTTCTTACGGGCTTTAGGCTGACCATACTTCTTACGCTCAACCATGCGGTCATCACGGGTAAGTAGGTCGTGTGACTTAAGTACGCCGTGAAGTTCTTCATCATGATCGTCAAGAGCACGAGCCAGCGCATGTTGAATAGCACCGGATTGTCCGGTGATACCTCCGCCACGAACGGTTACCTTGATGTCGAACTGTCCGTTTAGTTCGGTTACATCCAGTGGCAGGGTTGCAATATTGCGATGAGCTTGTGTAGAGAAGTAATTGTCCAGCTCTTTGTCATTTACCAGAAAGTTTCCACTTCCTGATTTAATATAAAGTCGTGCAGTTGAGGTCTTTCTGCGACCTATAAAATTTTTCTGTTCCATGTATTACTTAGAGCTCAATTTTTTCTGGTTGTTGCGCTTCTTGATTGTGAACCGGGCCGGCATAGATCCGAACATTGGTCATCAGCTTGCTGCTCAACTTATTCTTCGGCAGCATTCCTTTGATCGCATTCTTGATAAGGAAAGTAGGATCTTTTTCCATCATCTCTTCCGCGGTAGTGAAACTTTCACTGCCGGGAAATCCGGTGTGACGGAAGTATTTCTTATCCTGCATTTTCTTGCCGCTAAGCCTAACTTTTTCGGCATTGATTACGACCACATTGTCACCCATATCCATGTGCGGGGTGAATGTAGGCTTATTTTTGCCACGAAGTATGGTGGCAACCTTACTTGCCAGGCGACCTAATGGTTGATCTTCGGCATCTACAAGAACCCAATTTTTTTCAATATCACTCTGCTTTGCCGAGTAGGTCTTATAACTGTTTGTATCCACGGTTAAAAATATTTAGAAAATTGCTTTTTCATGAAGTCCCGCAAAATAGGCTTCTTTTCGACAATTTGCAATGCCCTTTTACAGAAAAAATATGGAATCGGTAACTGGCCCGGAACCTATCGGGGATACAAAAAATTGTGCGATAACTTTTAGACAAATACCTCCGGAAAATAAGACATTCACTAAAAATAATCTTAACTTCAGACAGAAGAAAAATCGCCATTATTAATTCATAGCAATATCACCAATGAATACTCAAGTAAATCTGGACCAGATAAAAACTGAGTTCGAAACAGGTCAGGGCAAAGCCCACTTTTACAGCCTTAAAAAACTGGAAGAACAGGGATACAGCAATATCAACAAACTGCCGTTTTCTATTCGCATATTACTGGAATCGGTACTTCGCGAACACGACGGTTATGCCATTACGGATAAGGATATCAAGCTGCTGGCAGATTATAATGCCAAGGACCCCCAGGGAGAAATTCCTTATAAGCCATCTCGTGTGGTGTTGCAGGATTTTACCGGTGTTCCCGCCGTTGTGGATTTGGCGGCGCTTCGTTCGGCTATGGACCGCATGGGTGGTAACCCGCAATCCATCAACCCACAGGTTCCGGTTGACCTGGTTATTGACCACTCGGTACAGGTGGATATGTTCGGGCAGGAATATGCCTTTATGTACAATGTGGAAAAAGAATTTGAACGCAATCGCGAACGCTATGAATTCCTGAAGTGGGGTCAGAAAGCTTTTGACAATTTCCGGGTTGTACCTCCGGGTCGCGGAATTGTACACCAGGTAAACCTTGAGTACCTGGCACAGGGTGTCTTCACCCGAACCGAAGATGACGGTACTACCGTTGCCTATCCCGACACGCTGGTGGGTACCGACTCTCATACTACAATGATTAACGGATTAGGCATCCTGGGATGGGGCGTCGGCGGTATTGAAGCCGAAGCTGCCATGCTCGGCCAGCCGATCTACATGCTGGTTCCGGAAGTAGTAGGTGTTAAACTCTCAGGCAAACTTCGCGAGGGGGTCACGGCGACTGACCTTACACTGACAGTAACCGAGATGCTCAGACGCCACGGCGTTGTAGGTAAATTCGTTGAGTTTTACGGTGACGGCCTCAGCAACATGAGCCTTCCCGACCGTGCTACGATCGCCAATATGTCACCGGAATACGGTGCGACAATGGGCTTCTTCCCTGTGGATGACGAATCCATTCGTTATATGAGACGAACCGGCCGCGATGAAAAGCAGGTGCAGCTGGTAGAGAACTATCTCAAAGCGCAGGGCTTATTCCGAACCGACGGTATGGTTGAACCCGAATATACCGATCATCTGTCACTGGATCTCGGTGAAGTGGAAACTTCACTGGCCGGACCGAAATTGCCCCACGATCGGATTACCCTGCCGAATATGAAGTCTACCTTTGAAAATTGCCTGACCAGTGACAATCCGACTATGGGCTTTAATCTTGCCCAGGAGCAACTGGCCAACAAGGGTACTTTTAAAAATGGACAGGAAATAGAGATGAAGCACGGTGATGTGGTGATTGCCGCTATCACCAGCTGTACGAACACCTCCAACCCGAGTGTGATGCTGGGTGCAGGTATTGTTGCCAAGAAGGCATACGAAAAAGGACTGAACGTACCTCCTTATGTTAAAACCTCACTGGCACCGGGATCACGGGTAGTTACCGATTACCTGGAAGAAGCGGGACTCACCGATTATATGGACAAGCTGGGCTTTAACCTCGTTGGTTATGGCTGCACAACTTGTATCGGTAATTCCGGTCCACTGCCCGAAGCTGTTGAAAAAGCAGTTAAGGACGGCGAACTGATTGTAGCCGGCGTTCTTTCCGGAAACCGGAATTTCGAAGGACGTATCCATCCATACGTAAAAGCTAACTACCTGGCTTCACCGCCGCTGGTAGTGGCCTATGCACTGGCCGGTACCGTGGATATCGACCTCGCCAACGAACCACTGGGTAAGGATAAGGACGGCAACGACGTATACCTGAAAGACATCTGGCCAACCTCCGATGAAATTGCGGAACATCTCGATAACGCTATTCGTCCCGAACTCTTCAACAAGCAGTACGGCGATGTATTTAAATCCGAGGAGTGGGATAAGATTCCAGTCGGCGGTGGGGAACTGTATGAGTGGAAAGAAGACTCCACCTACATTCAGGAACCGCCCTTCTTCATGGATATGGGAGAAGAGCCCGAACCCATTCGACCCATCCAGGGTGCTAGAGCTCTTGTAAAAGTGGGGGATTCCATCACCACTGACCATATATCTCCTGCAGGAAATATCAAACCTGATAGTCCCGCCGGTAAATACCTCATTGAAAACGGGGTGGAGCCTAAGGATTTCAACTCCTATGGATCACGAAGGGGTAACGACCGGGTGATGACCCGAGGTACCTTTGCCAATGTTCGATTCAAGAATCAGCTGGCACCGGGTAAGGAGGGAGGATATACCAAGTACTTCCCAACCGATGAAATCACCACAATCTATGATGCGGCCACCCGCTACCAGAAAGAAGGCACACCGCTGATCGGCCTGGCCGGAGATCAGTACGGTACCGGTTCTTCCCGTGACTGGGCAGCAAAGGGTACCATTCTATTGGGAGTAAAGGCAGTAATCGCCACTTCCTATGAGCGTATTCACCGTTCCAACCTGGTTGGTATGGGCGTTCTTCCTCTGCAGTTTAAAGAGGGTGAATCAGCCGATAGCCTGGGTCTGGATGGCTCTGAGGTATTCAACATCTTAATTAGTGATGACCTTAAACCGCAACAGGATGTAAAAGTGGAAGCCAAGAAGGAAAACGGCGAGGTTATTGAATTTACCACGGTAAATCGTATTGATACGCCTGTAGAAATCGATTACTTCAGAAACGGAGGCATTCTCCATTACGTGCTTCGTGACTATCACCGCGCGGAAAAAGAGTAACAAAAGCCTCTTTTGCAGTCTTATTATAAAGATGCCCTAATACTTGTTAGGGCATCTTAACGTAAATCCCGTGTGCTTAGATTTTTTGTTAGGCCTTTTTTTTATAGATTGAGCTTAATATTAATATCACTACAGCCTGAATGGCATACGGGGTTAGCGTTCAGGTATTGAAAAGCTAGAATATCATGTATGGAGACTGCAAAAAAATCTTCAACTCTTAGAGTCGTTGAGCTCAAGGACCAGTCGAGCGAAAGCCTCCACCTGTTGTTAGAGTCCATCGAAGGACTCAATAAGAGTATGGAGCTTCAATCTCTTCTCAGTGAGAGTATGGAATCAGCACGTCTCGTCATGAATTCCGAAGCCAGTTCCCTGATGCTGCTGGACGAAGAGACCGGTGAACTCTTTATCAGCCTGCCAACCGGTCCGGTGAAAGATGAAATAAAAGGCAAGCGCATTCCCAAGAATAAGGGAGTCGGTGGATGGGTAATAGAAAATAAACGCCCATACCTGTCCAATGATCTGGAAAACAGCGAAATCTTTTTTGGGGAGGTCGCTGAGGAGTTCCAAACTCGCAATATTATATGTGTTCCGCTGATTGATAGTAAAAACAATGCCATGGGTGTATTACAGGCCATCAATAAAAGAGGCCTTCAGGACTTTACACCCCACGATATTCCTGTGTTTCAGGCATTGGCATCTCATGTTTCAATGGCTATCGAACGTACGCGTATGGAAGAGCGGATGAAAAGCCGGATCAAGCAGAAGGAAGTACTGCTGACCGAAATCCACCACAGGGTGAAGAATAATCTTGCAACTATTTCTGGGCTTATAGAGATGGAGCTCGACACAGTGGGTGACAAACATGCTCGTCATGTGCTGAAAAATACCTATTCACGTATGCAATCCATGGGAGAGGTACATGATATGCTCTGCAAGAAAGGATTGTTTGATGAAGTCGAGCTGGGGATGTACCTAAGCAACCTTACTGAGAAAATTTCAAAAACGTTGTCGAATCCCAACACCGAGGTTAATATCACGGTGGAGGCAGATACCATTCATATGGCTGCCGATCGAGCCATGATTTGCGGACTGGTACTTAACGAGTTGTTGGTAAATATCTACAAGCACGCTTTTGAAGATCTCAAGGAGGGTAATATCACCATTAACCTGCTGGCGCTGAAAGACAATAAAATTCAGCTCGACGTAAGGGATAACGGCATAGGTATTCCCGAAGAGTTCAGCCTCGAGGATGCCAGTTCTATAGGTACCTGGGTGATCAATGTACTGTTGAGAAAGCTCAATTCTACAGTTGAAATCAACAGCGCTGAGGGTACCAGCTTTTCCATAACATTCGATAAATAGCCTTCCTTTCCCGCTAAAATTGATCCATATTAAGAAAATCTAATCCTCTTTGTGACTCGTAGAGCGTCTTACTTAAAGTTATTTTAAAATTTTAGGATCTATTTGTTTATAATAGTTACGGATAAAGGGAGTGAGACCAAAAATTTAGTACGTTTGGTAATCTAAAAATAAGGTTAGGCAGTCACAGTTGGCAACTAAGGGTATGCACATAGGTGCAATCGTATATAAAAAATTCGACTTGAACGGACGATCCAGCAACCGGTTGATGGTTTTGCTGGAGCGACTTGAGCGTTTTAACGAGTCTAATAATTTCAAAACCTTACTTGATGAGGTTCTTGAAACGGCTCGTGATGTCATGGATACCGAATCAAGTTCATTGATGCTTCTCGATCGCAAGACCGGAGAACTGGTTCTTAAGAATCCTACCGAAGAAGACGATGCCACTCCCGAAAAGCGAGTTCCCAAATTTGAAGGATACTGCGGGTGGAGTGTGGAGCATGAAATACCGCTGCTTGTCAATGAGGTTGATATTACAGGCAACCTATACCGTGCCGAACTGTATGAAAACTACCATCTCAAGAATTTGATTTGTGCCCCTCTCTTTAGCAGGAAGAATAAGATTATCGGTGTGATTCAGGTAGCCAACAGGCTGGGTGATGAAGGCTTTGAAACAGATGATCTTCCGATTTTCCAGGAATTGGCCCGGCATGCAGCCCGTGCCATTGAGTCCACCATCTCGAAAGGAACCCAGGATAGTCTGCTGGAGGAAAAGAGGCTTATGGTCTCAGAGCTACATCATCGGATGAAGAACAATCTAGATATGATATCTGATATGGTGGAGATGGAGGAGACGAAATTAGACGACTCCACCAGCAAGGAGGTACTTAAGAAGATTCAGTCGAGAGTTAAGTCAATCAACATCGTATATGATCTGCTGTCCGGTAAGGAGGACAAGTCGGAAGTGGATCTCGGTCCTTATGTCAAGGAACTGGTTGATACCATTTCCATGGGGTTGTCAACACCGGTACGTGATATCTCCATCGAAGTAAATATTGATGAGATCAGGTTGCATCCGGATCGAACGCTGGCTTTTGGACTCATACTCAATGAACTGCTTGTTAACAGTTATAAGCATGCCTTCAAATACAAAAGTGAAGGTTCCATTCTGATAGACATATCAAGTAGAGGCGGGACTATTACCATGCACTATAAGGATAACGGCATCGGTATGCCGGTGGATTTTGATGAAGAAGAGTACGCCTCGCAGGGTTTCAAACTTATTTTTTCACTTACGGAAAAGTTGTACGGCGATTTTTCTTTTAATAAGAAAACCGGATACAAAGGACTGGAATGTACGCTTGAGTTTCCGGATTTCGATTACATTCATACCAGCTAATCAGTTTTTCAAAGAAATCCGTTTTCCAGATTTCTCATTGTAAACAGTCTGGCAACGGATCTTTTCAAGGGAGTATTTAGCATCAGCCAAACTAAAGTATTTCGCAAGTACGGCAGTTTCGATTTCCTACCAAGCTTCATATTTATTTCCGCTCTTCGTATAACTTTTGCCGTGATTTTTTGACGATGGCGGGCATATGTTTCCAGTTTTTGAAATAGAGCCTCATCATCTTCATTTGCCAATGAGCTTTCGAGATGTTTTGCCAATTCGGCAGCGTCGAGCCACCCGAGGTTCATGCCCTGTCCGCCTATTGGACTCACCACATGTGCCGCGTCACCTGCCAGTGCGATGCGTGACCTGGCCATTGGTTTGGCAATTAACCTTTGAACACCAAAGCTGCTGAGCATATAATTATCTGTTTCCGATAGTTCATATCCAATACGTGCTGCTACACGTTTTTCCAGATCACTACGGCTAACATTTTCAATATACTCTTTGGTTTTTACCACCCATCGCCTGCGGTTATTGATTAGGGGAAAGGATTCAATCAATCCCTGATCAGGTAAAAAAACGGCGGCATCATCATCAAAATTGGTGTTGTCACTGAAATCGCCCATGATGTAAGTATCGGGATATGATACGCCCTCGAAAGCTATGCCGGCCTGTTCTCTTACCATACTCTCTTTGCCGTCACACCCAACCAGACAGCGGCATTTAATGCTTATAGGCTTCCCGGAGAGGTTTAAGGAAACGGTCACAAAATTATCACTCTCCTCAATCCATGTTACTTCCGCACCTCGAAACAGGGCATCGGGATTCAGACTGTCCAGATGTTCCTCAAGTATGGTTTCGGTTATATATTGCGGAAGGGAGAGGATGTAGTTGAACGGCTTCGGACAATCATTAAAAGCAATGGATCCAATTCTTCCATTCTCTGAAAAGGCAATTCCCCGGTGTATTTTAATACCCTTTTCTACAAAACGATCGGCTATACCCAGTTCATCAAATAGCTCCAGGGAGACAGGATGTATGCCCAGTGAGCGTGAATGTTGGATGCGTTCCTGTCGCTTTTCCAGTATTACGAAGGGGATATCATATTTGTGCAGTAGACAACCAAGATACAATCCCACGGGTCCGCCACCTACTATGATCACCGGATAAAAATTGTCAGGTTTATCAATGCTCATAACGCAACAAAAGCCGGTATGGGAATTTTCGTTTTACTTTCCAGGCCGGAGGGACAGTACTCTTCAATTCGGAAGCCGTATAGCTTCGCTTGATGGAGGTCAGACCGTCTTCCGTAATAAAAGAGTCGTTGAAAATAGGTCTGGAGAGTGTGTTGAATAGCAAATAACCCAAATCACTGCGTTCTATATCGCTAAAAAGAACTTTCTTTTGACTCAACTCCTTCGACTCATCCAAAAGCTTTAAAAGTTCTCCCTTATTCAGGTGATGCAGCAGGTGATTGGAGATTACAAAATCAAAGCTTTGTCCTTCTTCCCTCAGTGCCGTTGATGAAATCTGCCTAAAAGTAATATTAGGCGGTGTACTCATGTCTTTAACATATTCATAGGCCCGCTCATCTGTTTCAATGGCAGTGATTTCCATGCCGATTTGATCTGACTTCGTCCAATCAGCTAATTTAAGAGCCAGATCACCGCCTCCGAAGCCTATATCAAGCAGTGAGTACCTACGGGACAAATCATTACAAGCAGGACGAATTTCATTTTTGTAGATGGATCTCCACCCCGAGATGAGACCGTTGATCACTGAGAACTGTTTGTAGGTATTGAAGAGCTTCTCCTTGTCGCAATTGGGGTCGTCCATTTTTTCCTGAGCATCTTCGTCTCGATCTTTTAAAAAAAATGGCATGAGGTGATGTTTATACTTTTGTCAGGAGTCCGCTCTCAATGGTCAGCCCGGGACCGAAGGCCATAGCCAGTATTGAATCATCTTTAGCGGCCTGTTCTTCAAGTAGGTATTTTAGTACAAAAAAGATGGTTGCACTGCTCATATTGCCATAGGTATTGAGAACCTGCCGGGAAGCCTCGAGTTGCTCGGTGCGCAGACTAAAGCTCTTTTCAATTTTGTCGAGTATGGCTCTTCCTCCTGGGTGTATAGCCCAGAAGTCAATTTCTTTGAGTTCCTGATCGAAATTTTTGAACAGTGGTAAGACCGACTGTTCAAGGTTTGACTCGATAATCTCGGGTACATAAGTGGAGAGCACCATGTCAAACCCGGTATCACCAATGGTCCAGGCCATATCCTTTTCACTGTCTTTTGCTACAGATCCTGCAAACTGTTCAAGCCGATAGCCTCCTTGCTCAGGAGGGGAACTGCTCACGAGCACACCTGATGCTCCGTCGGCAAAGACAGAAGCCGAAATGAGGTTGTCGGTTTCTTCTGAATCCTGCAGGTGAATGCTGCACAGTTCGAGACAGATCACCATGACTTTGGCATCAGGATCTGACTCGCAAAATGACTTGGCCATTTTCAGAGCGGGGAAGGCAGCAAAACAGCCCATGAATCCAAGGTGATACCGTTGTGTTGCAGGATGTAATCCCAGCTCTTTAACGATTTCGAAGGCCGGTTCAGGGGCGAAGAAACCCGTACAAGAGACGGTGATGACGTGTGTAATTTCATCCTTACTGGTGCCAGGACATTCTTCAACAAGTTGGCGGGCCAATTCCACGAACATCTCTTTGGCATGAACGGTATAGAGATCATTTCTTGATCCGGTGGATGGAGTACCCAGGTTCCCATCTTTGCTAAAAAAGTAGGGGTCATGACCATTCTTCCGGAAATCATTAATAACAGTATGTCTCTTTTCAATACCGGAATTGCTGTAAATTCGATGGATGATACTTTTGGTAGATCGCTTGCTGCCGACATACTCTTTCATGCGTTCCCGTAAAAAATCCTGCTGGTAGGAATGCTCGGGAACCAGCGTTGAAATATGTTCAATGAAGACGGCCATAATGAAGCATTAGGTATAAATTCTATCGGGATACTAGCAGTACCTAAATTTTACGGTAAAAATTCCTATTTCCTAATTGATTTTCTTTGAGGTGATTGCTTGGTCTTTTTGGAGGTTAGCAGGTACGGGGGTATAGGGTATAAGGTATAAGGTATAAGGTTCCTTTCATCTCTGTGAAAATCTAAGCTTCTCTGAAAAACTCCGTGGAATAGCGTCCTTATACCCTATACCTTATACCTCAACCCGCTCATCCCGTCATCCGAAAAAAACGCAAGTTGTGAAAGATAGCCGCTACCGTGAGACCCGCAATAAGTCCTATCCATAACCCTTGGGGACCGTAATTCAAGGTAATTCCCAAATAGTAGCCGAGCGGAAGCCCAACCACCCAGTAGGCAAACAGGTTCACATACATGGGCACGGTGGTATCTTTCAAACCGCGAAGCGCCCCATAGCTGCTTACCTGGAGACCGTCGGAGATTTGAAAAATTGCAGCCATATAGAGCAGGCTTATGGCCACCTGTTGAACAGCTTTATTTTGAGTATAGATGCTGGTAATCAGATCAGGTATGGTGAACATGATGACAGCCGTAATGCTCATAAAAAATGTAGCAAGGCTAATACCCACGAATCCTCTCCTGCGCGCCTCGGTGATGGATTTTTTCCCGATGGCATTCCCAACCCGCGTGGTAATGGCGGTAGATAGGCCAAAGGGAACCATAAATGTCATGGCGGAAAAGTTGATGGCTACCTGGTGCCCGGCCACTGCTACGGCGCTAAGCGACCCCATCAGCAGGCTAACAAGGGCGAACATGGTCACTTCCATCGTAGAACTCAAGCCGATGGGTACGCCAATTCTCAGAATCTCTTTCAGGTAGGACCATTCGGGCATCTTGAAGGAAGAAAATATCTCAAATCGTCGGTAAGGTTTGTGCTGCATGGTAAATATGAGCATACACAGAAACATCACGAGTGCTACAAGAGAAGAGGCATACCCGCATCCAACAGCACCAAGTTGTGGGAAACCCAGCTTGCCATACATCAGCACATAGTTGGCCGGAATATTTACCAGTACACCAATCAAGGCAATATACATGCTGGGTCGAGTGACGGACATACCCTCATTGAAGAATCGCAGCGCCATATAGGCACAAAGCGGAAAAATACCCCACGAGATGGCTTGAAGGTAGCCTATGGCCACAGGGATAATCTCCTGCGTCACTTCCAGAAGCTCCATCACAATACCTAGATTTCGAATCGCAAAAAATACCGGAATGGCAAGCAGCTGACTCAACCAAAGCCCCTGGCGTGCGTTAATTCCTATTTCCGGGAAATTACGTCCTCCGTACAGCTGTGCCACTATCGGAGTAATAGCCATCATGATACCTGCCGCCAGCATGATGAAGGGAATGAATACCGCTCCACCAACCGCAACAGCCGCTAAGGCTTCAGCAGAAAGATTACCGGCCATTACGGTATCCACGAAGTTCATAGACATCTGCAGCAATTGTGCGGCAATCACCGGCAGACCCAATTTAAGGGTATGGACCGCTTCCGTTTTAAATCCCTTTTTTTGTGATTTCAGAAAAGAAACCAAAGTAGCATCAATTATAAATTCCGAAAAAAATTAATCGGGTATAGTACAAAATTTGATAGGCAATGGTAAACAGCTTTTGAATGTTTATTCGCATCCAAAATGAAACGGCTATTACGGATTTGGGTGTCTGAGGCAGTATAAAGTGCAAGAGTAGATTTGTGAAATCAGCTCTGTTGAACGACTTCTTGCTTCTTAAGCGGAAGCTTGATGATAAAGGTGGTTCCCTTTCCTTCTATGGAGGCAAAGGATATACTTCCTCGATGGACTTCGATAATTTTTTTACAGATGGCGAGTCCAAGTCCGGTACCGCTCGATTTTGTTGAGAAGTTGGGTACGAATATTTTCGATTTATCCTCTTCGGATATACCCTGTCCGTTATCCTCAATCTCAATAAACGCACTCTGCCGTTGCGTGTAGCAGCGAATTTTAATGATTCCCCCTTCCGGCATGGCTTCAAAAGCATTTTTAACCATATTGATGATGACCCGTCGCAACTCGTCATTGACCCCTTCTACAATGAGGTTATGAGGCGGGAGTTCTGTGACTATACTGGTCTCTTCATCATGTTGATAAAGGTCCTTAACTGATTCAACCAGTGAATTCAGGCTCACGCTTTCAAACTCCTGATTGATAGGTTGAGAAAATTTTGAGAAGTCACTGGCAATATTGTTGAGCGACTGGATTTGGGTAATAATATTTTTTGTGATCTCTTTGATGCGCGGCTTGAGCTCATTAACATCCGCATCCTCGGAGGCCAGTTGCCGTTCAAGATGCTGTACGTTGAGCTTTATGGGAGTAAGAGGATTCTTAATCTCATGAGCTACCTGTTGAGCCATCTCTTTCCATGCCGCCTCACGTTCTGCGGCTGCCAGTTCTTCCTGAAGATCTTTAAGGCGGCTGACCATTTCGTTATACGCTTCGGCAAGACTCCCGATCTCATCGTTACTCTTAACCGGTATTTTAGTGTCGAGATCTCCTTCGGATATCTTATTTAATCCCCTTTGAATATAGATAAGCGGCCGGGTGAGGCGTCGTGATACCAGGGCCGTACCACCGATGAAGAGTCCGAATATCACAAGATAGAGAATGATCAGGTAACTGGTTGTCTCCAGTAGCTGCTGGTCGTATTTCGGTGACTGCAGAAATGTAGGAATGGCTACGGCAGCAACCGGACGATTCTCAGCCGATAACACAGATCGAAAACCGATTAACAGGTCCTGCTGCGCCAGGGAGACCCTTGTGAGACCTTCCCTGAGCTGCTCATCATAGAGATCCCGATAGACAGGGAAGGGAATGGTATTTGGTAACAGGTGCTGCTGATAAATCTGAGGAGTTGTAGATGTAGTGAGGGTTCGATTCTTATAGTAGGAGGCATCTACGTTGAGCGGATTCACCAGTGAATCCAGACTAAACGGAAGATTCTTATTCGCTGTCGGAAGCGCTGCAAAATTATTCTGTGTCGATTGCGTAAGGCTTTCCAGCTTATCAAATAGCTCCTGCCGTACAATTTCTTCGTTCTGGTATTTGATGGCATAGTGGGTGGTAACTACAAGCAGAAGTAAGAAAATGAGCGTAGCAAGAAGGAAGTTGTCAAGAATACGATTCCGGAAACGCTCATCTTTTCCATGCAACGTGAATGAATGTATACCGGTGGCATGTAGGATCAGTGCGATAAAGCAGGCTGAGATGAGCAGTGTAAAATTCAGCCTGAAGAATGAAAACAGAACATTTTTATAGTCCGGTTTAATCGTGCTTACTTTCAGCACTCTGTCAGGAGCCACTCTCCAGACCAAGTTGCGATAGGTTCTTTGAAGCTGCTCACTGGTATAGTAGAAAAGACTATCGGTTTCCAGTTGCCTCTGTTCCGGACCACGCAGCCTGTTGTATTTAGGGAAAGAGCCGGTTACACCCTGCTTAAATGAATTTACAAGCTTTCCTTTGAGATACTCCTGCATCAAATAGGAATTGCTCCAGTCGTTATACGTTAAAGCTGCCATGACCGCCCGAATAGGCTTATTAAAATTGGGGCGTTCTTTATACACTGAGCAGAGAATCCAGGCAATGGGATCGTCTTCCTCGTCCTCATCCGAAGTTACATTTTGCTCTTCTTCCCCAAAAAGAGGAATCCAACCGCGAGAGAAAGTGCTGTAATCCTGCTTGTTGATGAGTTCCGGGAGCTGCACGATGGGTCGATTATTATTCCTTGTAATCTGTTCGATATCTAAGGCCACCCCGGAGAGTCTGGGAATATCAAAAACCTGCACCCAATTTGGTGAACTTAGATCGGTTGAATAGTCAGCAATTAGGTTGCCATCAGGTTTTACCAGTTGCAGGTCAATAGAATATCGTTGGCGGTCTTCAACGATGAGCTCTTCAATAGTACCGGTGAATTCCGATTGTATAAAGGGAACCCGGTTATTCAAATCCTCAGTGGTTATCTCGTTTAACTCTTGTTCCAGCTCGCTAAGGATGTTTGCTGTCAGATCGCGTACCTCTGTGTCTTCATCCTGGGTAAAGGCCATAGCTCGTTCTTGCAGGCTCATATCCTGTTTTTCAAGGGAACTGTTGTAGGTGATGGTGGTTCCGATAAGTGCTAGGATAAATGCGGCAACCACAATCGCACGAAGTGTAGACAGCTGGTCCATCAGCGATGGGTTGTTAATATAGGCATAGGCAGTCAACAGTATTGCTGCAAAGTAGATAATGCTGAAAACAAACGCCCAGTTAAACTGTATGACTTCCGGTATGTAGAGCTGTGCTACAAGTAGCGCAATCAAAAAACCGGTTGTAATAAGCGTTGCTATAAGTTTACGCTGGTCCCGACCCGATCGAATGAAAAACCTGTTAAGTGCGGTTAAGAAGAGCCCGGTAGAAAACAACATCAGCCCCAGGAACAGGTAATAAAACAGGGTAGCAGCCGGGGGAATGATCTGAAGACTCATCAGCAGTAAGTTACTGTTGTCGCTGACGATATACGATATGTAAAAAGCTCCCAGAATCGCCAGCACATTGATTATCCCGACAATTAGTGAAATTAGTATGGTTGTAGGGTACCAGAATGATTCAAGGTGTATGCGCTCTTTATTCAGGTTTCTGCTGATGGCAAATGCTCCCAGAAATATAAATAAACCGTCGCGGGCAAAGCTTCCCAACGTGCGATAGGTTTCAAGGAGTTCGGAGGATACTCCTGTTCCGAATAAATCCGATATCCAGCGCTGTGGTATGGAGAGGTAAAAGCAGATCAGCCAGCCGGAGATAACAATGGCCAGTTGGAGTAGCAGTGACTTCCAGCTGGTGAATATGTCAAGCCAGAAAAACAGCACGATCCCGATACATAGCAGACTGAAGGCAGCAAATATAGACCGCCAAAACTTGGTATCATCCAGCCAATTGGAATGGGCATTTTCAAGTTGGCCCGGTAAGGCAAAAGCGGTACCAATAGAGTCCTGATTGATATTTACCAGGGCCTGTTGTTGAATAGCATTCTCAGGTGGCTCATTGAAAAAATTGAAGCTCACAGGGTAGTATAGTACGTTTGATACCGACTCAAGCAAATGGTATTCACTGCTTTGGCCGATTGGCAGGGCGTTAGTCTGCTCTATCCGGGAAGTGGTATACAAACGATAAATCATGGGTGGCTCATTTTCGCTATTAAGCCTTATACTCGTTTCATATAGCCAGAACGTCACATTATTTTGTTTACGCACGGAGAGACTCGGACTCTGCCGATTACGTACTGTTGGTATAGCGTCCAGGGAAAAGTTGCTCCACACAAAAGAAGAGTCATTGCGGGTAAGAGAAGCACCCCAGAAAGAGGTATAACTGCTTAATGTGCTGTAGATGTTACTTCGAGTGGCACCCTGACGCAACTGCCTTTCTACGATAACTGAAAGTTCACGGCTTTCTTCGTAAAACGTACTCTGCCTTTCATTAAATAGGTTTACCGCATTATCAATACTTTCGCTGATAAACTCAGAATTGATCTGGGATACCGGTTTTATGGAATATCGCCAACCCTCAAGGCCTAGACCGGCAATTAGAAGGAATAGTAAGGTCCATCCCAGGGTACGGTAGGGATGCTTATGAGTAGGTTCACTTTGATAGTTCATCCATTGAATGCCTTTAGCTGTGCAACAGCTAAATATGAGCGGAAATTAAAGCTGAATCAAGTTAGGTATGTCAGAATCGGGCTTACCCTGCAATACACCGATTATGGCATCGGCCGCCAGCATTCCGATTGACTTGCGCGATTGGTGCGTGGCACTGGCTATGTGTGGTGTAATTACGCAATTCGGGGCGTTTAGAATTCGAGGATGAACTTCAGGTTCGTTTTCAAATACATCCAGTCCCGCACCGCCTATGATACCGGAGTGTAACGCCTCGGCCAGTGCTTCTTCATCGATAACAGGACCGCGTGCTGTGTTTATAATGATGGCATGATCGGGCATTGCGGCGAGAATATCGCGATTTACAAGATGGTGCGTTTCATCGGTCAGCGGACAGTTCAGGCTCAGGACATCACATTTTTCAGCAAGTTCACGGACGCTCTTCATATAAGTGGCATCCAGTTCATCTTCCAATTCGGACTCCACGTGCGAACGGTTATGGTAGCAAATATTCATGCCGAATGCTTTGGCCCTGCGTGCAAGTGCGGTGCCGATTCGTCCCATCCCTACGATGCCCAGTGTATTGCCATTGAGCTCCATGCCTAAAAAGCCAAGAGGCTCCCATCCCTCAAATTTACCTGCTTTCAGGTAGTCTTGAGCTTCAACAATTTTTCTTGCGACAGCAAGCAGAAGTGCCATACCGAGATCAGCGCTGCTTTGGGTCAGCACATCGGGTGTGTTAGCTACTTTTACATCATTCTTTTTCGCCGCTTCCAGGTCAATATTATTATAACCTACAGCATGGTTGGCAATGATTTTCAGTTTACTGCCCGCTTCTATGACTCGTGCAGTAACTGGATTCGAAAGCATAGGTAACAGGGCGTCATAATTGGGTATCGCCTTTACCAGCTGTTCCTCATTATTAAAATCGCCTCTTTTTCCGACATCCACACGGAAATGGTTCTCCAGTCTTTGGACAACCGATTCAACAATGGGTTCGGTAATAAGGACGCGATACGACATTGTACCTATTTAATTGGATATGTGTGTTCATTAATCGTGACGCTGGAAATCTCTGAGAGCACATCGGCGGAAATTCCTGAATGTATATACGAGTAGGAAGTCAGCACCTGAGCGCACATTTGGTCGGTTTCTCTCCAGGCTTCGAGGGTAATATGGACGGACCCCTGAACCAATGAATCGGTAGCTGAGGCCAGGTGGGTGCAGGCATCTGGGAAGCTTCCTGAAATCAGCAATGCCCTTCGGTTTTCGTAGGTTATGGCTTGAACAGAATCTACGTAAATAGTTGATTCCTCTACATTCTGATCACCGGGCGGGTTTAGGCTTACTAGGTTCTGTATATCCATATCCCGGTTACTGTTCTTTTCTGAGGAGGCACAGGCAGATAGCAATAAGGTTGTAAGTAATAGCAGTAAGAACGTTCTCATTGAGCGGCTTTGGTGTCCTCCACTTTAATGATTTCTGCGTCATTCCACATCTTTTCCAGCGCATAGTATTCGCGCAACTCTTTCTTAAATATGTGAACCACAACATTCACGTAATCAAGGATAACCCATCTGCGGCTGTCGCGTCCTTCTTCTTTCCAAGGTTTCTCACCCAGCTGTTCATTGGTTTGCTTTACAACGCTGTCAGCAATAGCCTTGATCTGTACATCGGTTGCGGCGTGGCAAATGACAAACTTATCCGCCAGTGTGGTCAACTCATGAACGTCCAGAATGGTAATATCTTCGGCTTTCTTATCCAGTAGCCCTTCAGAGATGGCTTCAATAAGTTTTTGTGAATCTGCCGTTTTATTTTCGTTGACGCTTTTAAATTGTTGATCAGGCTTTTGAGCTTTTTGGGGCATATACGAATTAATTGAGGTTGAGTGAGTTATAGTCAGAACCGATTACAATCGTGGCATCCAGATAAAAATCATCCGAAGCCTCCACGAGAATATTTTCGGCGTTAATGCCGAGTGCTTTGGCTACCCGCTCGGCGTTGTCAGTGTTATAAGTACGGGAAATAATTATAGTTTCCTGCATATCAAAATTGTCGAAATTGCCGGTCTCGACAACATCAAATCCATTTTTTCGAAGTGCTGAAGTAAACTGATTTGCCAGTCCGGCAACACCGCATCCATTTAAAACTTCAAGCTGAATGATATCGCCAATTAATTGAGGCTGCTCTTCTGCGCGTTCATTTTGGATGCGAGGGTACACTACCCGCGTAAAGAGACCGAAAATCAACAGAAAGAGCAGTAAACTTAAAAATCCTATAACAGCGTTAAGTACAAATGTGTTTGAGTCTTTCTTGTTGGCCATTAATTAATGGAAGTTCCGTCAGTAATTTGAATCGTAGAATGAGTTATAGAATGGATTATAGCGGTCGTTGTAATAACCGTATCGACTGTAGGCAGGAACCTGCTGAAAACTAATACTGATATTACTCTTTTCACTAAGCTGGTAATTAAGTTCGGCATTCCTGACTACGAAATCCACACCCGCACCGTTACCATTACCATATCCGTTCAGATAGCTGTTTCCGAAAGGTGAATGTAGCAGCGAAAGATCCACGCGTCCGGTCATTCTATCAGAAAAGAAAAAATGCATGGTATTGGTGTAAGCGTTGATGTTTTGATACTGCCCGCCGACGCTGCCAAAAGTCATGGAATAAGAATGATCCATTGTCATGTTGAACAGATTGCTGAGATTGCCCGGTTCGGCAGATCGCTCTTTAACTATTCCGCCAAGATAATCTGTGGAGCTGTTTAGGTTTTTTCGGAGCTGGGCAAAACCTGCAGTGCTAACTAAAAAGAATAGAACTGTAAGGAGTGAAATTTGGCTGATTTTTTTCATAGCAGGTAATCAAAAAATTCTTGGTATCAGGAATAAATATAACGCTTTGGAAACTAAGAAAGTATAATAAAGTGTACACCCACAATAAAGTTCCGAAACTGGCGGAGGCGGAGGGATTCGAACCCCCGGAATCGCAAAGCGATTCAACGGTTTTCGAGACCGCCCCATTCGACCGCTCTGGCACGCCTCCTGGAGTATAATTTGGGAACTTGTCCTGCGGAATAAAATAGAGTATATTTACAGGCTTTGTATTTTTTCAAAATAACGGTATAACCAATTAAATAAAAGCCCGCGCTTCGATAATGAAATTAACTGATTTTAAATTTGAGACTGAAGACTTTAATGTTCCTGATGAACCGGTCGAGCCAAGGGACGCCGCTAAGCTTATGGTGCTCGACAGAAGTGACAAATCTATTAAGCACGAAAAATTTTCTGACATCCATAAGTATTTTAATGAAGGGGATGTTCTTATCTACAATAACACCAAGGTTTTTCCTGCTCGTCTGAAAGGTAAGAAGGAGAAGACCGACGCCGATATCGAAGTATTTCTGCTCAGAGAACTTATGCCGGAAAACATGTTGTGGGACGTACTGGTAGAACCTGCAAGAAAAATACGTATAGGAAACAAACTGTATTTCGGTGAAGATTTAATGGCTGAAGTCATCGATAATACCACCTCGCGCGGCAGAACCATGCGTTTTCTTTTCGAAGGCACAAACGAAGAGCTGTATGCCCGGCTTGATGAAATCGGTGAGATGCCATTGCCTCCGTATATTGAAAGAGATCCCGTTGAAGAGGACAAGGAGCGCTATCAGACCATTTTTGCCAAAGAGCGGGGCGCCGTTGCAGCACCGTTTGCAGCCATGCATTTTACTCCCGAACTGGTAAAGAAACTGGAAGATAAGGGTGTTGAGCTGTTGCCTATCACCTTGCATATCGGCTGGGGTACCTTCCGACCGGTAGAGGTTGAAGACCTGACCAAGCACCGTATGGATTCCGAGAACTACTATATTTCCGATGAAACTTCAGCAAAAATTAACGAAGCTCTAAAGAGCAAGAAGAATAAGGTGGTCGGTTGCGGCACCACCGCCGTTCGAACTATTGAAACCAGCATCACCGCTAGTGGCATATCGAAGCCGGGAACGGGATGGACTGACAAGTTCATTTTCCCGCCTTATGATTTCAAAATTACCGAATCGGTTATTACCAATTTCCATCGTCCGGAATCGACGATGCTCATGCTGGGTGCGGCTTTTGCCGGATATGACTTCCTGATGGAAGCTTATGAAGAAGCCCAGGAAAAGGATTACCGTTTCTTCGCATTTGGAGATGCCATGATTATCGTATAGTGTGTTGACAAAGGCTACTTTAATCATACCTGCTGCCGGATCAGGGAGTCGACTGAACAGGGAGACTCCTAAACCGTTTCTGGAGATTAGCGGGAAAACAATTCTTGAGCATACCATCCTGAGATTTCTCGGACTTGAGAGTCTCGGACAGGTTGTGGTAGCGACTTCCCCGCTTTACCTTAACAAGGCTGAAGAGATACTTAATAGTGTTCTACCGGAGCATATTTTGTTTCATGTCATTGAGGGAGGAGCGGAACGCCAGCATTCTATCTTCAATACACTGAAATTTGTGGATGACGGTAACCTGGCGATTGTGCACGATGCAGTCAGGCCGTTCGTTGAGCTGAAGCATATTGAGAATTGTTGCAAAGCTGCGATGCAAACAGGTGCTTCTGTATTGGGTGTTCCGGCAAAAGATACGATCAAAAAGATCGACAAAGATCAGATGATCTTAGATACACCGTCCCGGAGTTTTTTGTGGCAGGCCCAGACTCCACAGGTGTTTAAAAAGGAGATTTTGCAGGAAGCTTATCAGAAGGCATTTGAGGAAAACTTTATCGGCACCGATGACGCTTCTCTTGTTGAGCGACTTGGTCATCCGGTAAAGATGGTAGAGGGAGACCGATCGAATTTCAAGATTACCTACCCGCTTGATTTGAAACTTGCTAAGCTTTTACTCAGTAGTTAGAAAATGGATAGTGATTTCCGAATAGGTTATGGTTATGACGTTCACCGGCTGGTTGAGGGGAGGGATCTGGTACTGGGCGGAGTTACGGTTCCGCACAAGCGGGGTCTGGACGGCCACTCGGATGCCGATGTATTGCTGCATGCTATTAGTGACGCTCTCTTAGGTACTCTGGCCCTTGGTGATATCGGTAAGCATTTTCCCGATACGGATGAGGCATTCAAAAATGCCGACAGTCGCCGGTTGCTGAAAAAGGTATACAGACTGATAGAACAAAGAAGCTATCACTTGGTGAACATTGATTCAGTGATAGTGGCCCAGAAACCCAAACTCGCATCATATATTGATGAGATGCGCCAAAATATTGCAAGCGACCTGGCGTTGGATTTAGACCGTGTTAGCGTTAAAGCCACGACATCGGAGATGCTCGGTTTTGAAGGAGAAGAGAAGGGCATATCGGCCCGGGCTGCAGTATTAATTTCAAAGGGTAGCTGATTTTGGAACAGTTTACTCAAGAACTTATTCAATGGATTCAGGGTCTTCCTCCTCTCAGTATCTATGCTGTCTTTTTCCTGGTGGCCTATTTCGAAAATATTGTTCCCCCGGTTCCGGGTGATGTGCTGGTGGCTTTTGGAGGCTACCTGGCTGCGGAGTCGGTCATTGAACTGTTGCCGGTGTATATCTTGACAACCGTGGCATCAGTTATCGGTTTCATGACCATGTATTGGCTTGGCAGTCACTGGGGCGCTCAGATTGAGGAGCAAAGAGAACGCTTCTGGCTTATGAGGTTCATACCTCTTAAGTATATGAATAAGGTTCGCAATTGGATGGGCAAGTGGGGGCTGGGTGTGGTTATGGCTAACCGTTTTCTTGCAGGTACCAGGTCGGTTATCTCACTGACAGCGGGGATCAGCCATACGGCAATTCCGGGTACGGTGTTAAGTTCAACCGTCAGTTCTCTATTGTGGAATGGGATACTGCTCGGCGCGGGCTGGATCGTACACGAAAACTGGCAGATAATTGGGGATTACCTTTCCATTTATGGGCGAGTGATTCTGGCTATTGTAGTTGCGTTCATTATTATAAAGGTCCTTATGGCCCGTTATCGCAATAAATATCAAGGAAAAGGTGAAGAGTCCTGACAATGAAGTCATAGAATTTTTCCTTCATTTGGATGTTGACAAAATTCAAAACTATGATTAGCTTTCCAGTCTTTCGGCTTTAGGCTATTCATGACTGTGCGGACAGTCCGAAAGCCGGTAATAAAGTCGAAAGAAAACTCGACATGCCGGAGTAAAAGGCAGTAGTAGAGTCCCGACATAAGCCAGCGTAGCTCAGGGGTAGAGCAGCTGTCTTGTAAACAGCCGGTCGTCGGTTCAAATCCGGCCGCTGGCTCATGTCGGGAATTAACAGACCGGGTGGTAGATCAAAAATGATTATGCGCTGAATGCCTGCCCGATCGAACAAATTTGGTTGAAAATTAATCCGTCATTATTTTCAACTTGTTTTGACTTATTGACACCGATTTTGGGGGGATACCAAAGTGGCCAACTGGGGCAGACTGTAAATCTGTTGGCGTAAGCCTTCGTAGGTTCGAATCCTTCTCCCCCCACAGAGGCTAAATGACAAAGTCCAAGCGACAAATTTCAAAAAAGTCTTTTTGTTATTTGAGTTTTGGCATTTGTGATTTAACCAAAGCGGGCGTAACTCAATTGGTAGAGTGTCACCCTTCCAAGGTGAATGTTGCCAGTTCGACTCTGGTCGCCCGCTCGTCCCTTTACGAATCGCTCTGATAAGCCGTTATAGCTCAGGGGTAGAGCACTTCCATGGTAAGGAAGGGGTCGTCGGTTCAAATCCGACTAACGGCTCACAGGTTGGGCGAGCATATATGCTTATATATAAAGTGATTTAAACAATTAACTGTAAATTATTTACTCATGGCAAAAGAGACATTTCAG
>NZ_JAALLT010000007.1 GCF_011059145.1 Halalkalibaculum roseum
AGGTGAGTTAATAGGTTCACATATGGTGCCATTGTCAACAGGCGTGGATTTTGTTAGAGCTGTAATTGAAGTTGCATTAGGAGGATTTAATTTAGATAACCTTAAACCAATAAATATAGGGTTTTCTGGTGTTTATTATGTGATTCCCAAAGCAGGAACGATTACAAAAATAAGTGACAATTCCCATAAGTACTCTGATATAGTATTTGCAAAATCAATTTATAATGTTGGAGAAGATGTATCCTCATTAATTGATGGGGCAGATAAAATGCCGGGTATTATNCAAAGCAGGAACGATTACAAAAATAAGTGACAATTCCCATAAGTACTCTGATATAGTATTTGCAAAATCAATTTATAATGTTGGAGAAGATGTATCCTCATTAATTGATGGGGCAGATAAAATGCCGGGTATTATAGTTTATTATTCTAAGGATAAAAAAGTTGATATTTCTGAACAAGTATTAGAAATCCATACATCATGAAAAAAGTACTAATAATTGGTGCGGGTGTCTTAGGTCAAAAATTTAATCATTTTATAACTCATTATTCGGAGGATGAGGTCGTTGGATGGGTAGATGACACAAAAAAAATCGACGAGAAAGTTTTGGGTAAACCTGTTATGTCGGGTATTGAAAATTTATATAAACTTGATTCTAACTTATTTGATTGTGTAGCAATAGGAATTGGTTATAAACACTTAGAATTTAAGTTAGATTTGATTTTAAAACTTAAAGAAGAGCGGTTTCAGCTTTATACGTACATACATCCAACAGCATATGTGGATATTACAGCTGAAATAGGTGAAGGTGTATTTATTGGTCCAAATTCTACTGTAGATAAAGGGGTTAAAATAAAGTCAGGCGTAATCATAACAAAGAATGTTGTTGTGAGTCATGACTCGATTATTGGGGCTTGCTCATTATTGGCGCCATCTGTAACAACATCAGGTTATGTTGAAATTGGAGAAACATGTTTCATAGGGACCGGAACTATATTTAAAGATGGCGTAAATATTACGAATAGTGTCCAAACTGGAGCCGTAACACTTATAGTTAATAATATTGAAAGTTCTGGGATTTATGTTGGTGGCCCTAAATTGAGGAAGCTTTAGTTATGGGAATTCCGTTTAACAAACCGTTTCTCACCGGAGATGAAACCGAGTACATAAAGAAAGCTGTAGAGTCCGGAAAAATATCCGGAAATGGAGAGTACACTAAAAAATGCCAACATTTTTTTAGGGAGCGTTATGGCTTCAAGAAATGTCTCCTTACAAATTCTTGTACGGATGCATTGGAGATGACGGCCATACTGGCCAATATTGGAGAAGGTGATGAAGTAATTATGCCCTCCTATACCTTCGTTTCTACCGCTAACGCATTTGTACTCCATGGCGCAAAAATTCGCTTTATAGATTCAAGGGAAGACCATCCCGGAATGGATGAAGATAAGATAGAGGAGGTCATTAATGAGAAAACTAAAGCAATTGTAGTAGTCCATTATGCCGGCGTTGCATGTGATATGAAAAAAATTATGCATATAGCCGAAAAGCATAATCTTTTAGTGATTGAAGATGCTGCCCAAGCGATAGATAGTTATTTTACATTTTCAGATGGAACAAAAAAACCGTTGGGTTCCATAGGTCATTTGGGGTGTTTCTCGTTTCATGAAACTAAGAATATTATTTCCGGAGAAGGAGGGATGCTGGTTATAAATGAAGATCAATTTATCGAACGATCAGAAATCATTTGGGAGAAAGGCACCAATCGCTCAGCCTTCTTCAGGGGAGAAGTAGATAAATACGGTTGGGTAGATGTAGGCTCCTCCTTTTTACCTTCTGAAATAACTGCTGCATTTTTGTACGCACAATTAGAGAATCTAGAAAATATCCAGAATCGACGGTGTCAAATTTGGCATCAGTATGAATCAGGGCTGAAACGCTGGGGAGAAAGCATGGATATCAGGATGCCTCACATTCCTGAGTATGCCACAAACAATGCCCATATGTTTTATTTAGTGTGTAAAAACATAGATCATCGAGATAAATTAATATATCAATTAAAGGAACAAGGGGTGCATGCAGTGTTTCATTATTTAAGCTTGCATAAAAGTGAATTTTATAAAGATAAGCACGATGGGCGCCATTTACCTTGGTCTGATCGTTATTCTGATTGTTTAGTAAGATTGCCATTTTATTACGAAATGGAAGAAGACGTCGTTGTAGATACTCTAACCCAAACACTGCTGTAATGATAGCCTTTGTAAATCCTTTCAATAATAGTCATTTGTATTCTTATGTAGCTTGCCTGCTATCAAATGATATCGTATCAAAAGAAAAAATTGTTATTTACCACAACTCTGAAAACTATGATGAGCGGAAACATGATAAGTTTAAAGCCCTTTCACGGTTTAAAAACTTTCGGGAATGGAAAAATATATATGATGATGATTTAAATGAATATAGTAAGATACACTTTCTTTCATTAGTGCCTGGAAATGCACCAATTATTTTAGATTTGATAGATCAAGAAAAAAATATTGATAAAAAAATCCACATCATATTAACTGACGATGAAGTAAATCGTTGGCGTCGAGTTAAACAAATTTTCGGTAAACTACGACCTAGCAAGAGGTATAAGATAGATGAAAATGTAATACAGGTGTTGTTGAGTGTTGACAACTATATTATCAATAAAACGTTCGGTGATTTGCTCAAGAATATTTTGGAAAGAGACGTACTATCTACGAACTACTCTTTCTTTATCCCGGATAAGTTTTTACCAATGAGTCTGGATGGTGTAGATGAGATTCGATTTAAATATACAATTCTTTTTGATACCAGGTCACCGCAAAAAGTGAACTATATTAGATTCTTATTGAGTTTTATCATGTTTCTAATATTTAATAAAAAACTAAGTTCAGTAAAGATAAAATTATATACTTGGAAGCTATCTTCAGGATCATTTTTATCATATTTTGCAAGATTTCTTGAGACTATTATTGGTAAGCTTTCGAAATTAAGGAAGCTGAATTTGCATTGGAGTAAAATTTCACGAATGCCCTACGATGAGTATCAAAAATTAATGAGCAAGGTTAATTTTCTTATATTGAGAGGTCGTGGGGGTGTTGGGGGGGCACTTACGTTTTTAAATGCCAACGGTATTTTGTTGGCAAGACAAGGTAGCTTGAATGCAAAATCCTTTAAAGAGAAATTAGGACCTGAATCGATATTTGCTTTTTCCAATTTCATTAATGCATTGAAAAAAATATTTAGCATAAAAGAAGATGAATATCGATCACGCATAAAAAAACAGAAAAGATGTTATCAACAATTTCAGCTTGATAGAAACACCTATTTAAAAAAATTTTATAAATAACGTGTTAACAATCGCAGGAATATAACTGGTTCATAAAGGCGTGTTTGGAATTGTACACATCTTTATTGATAACCTCGCAAATACAGGAGCAGGAACTGTACAATAACAAGCAATAATAAAGTAGCGCGGACTGTGAAAACCCTAAACCAATCAAACAATAAGTGAATTTTAAAACTGAAAAAAAATCAGTGGGTGAGTCTAATCATAACATTCCCTATGGGAAGCAACATATTAATGAATCTGATATTGAGGCGGTAACAGAGGTGCTGAAATCGGACTATCTGACCCAAGGTCCTAAAATAGCAGAATTCGAAGAAGCTTTTGCCAATTATGTAGAATCTAAATACGCCGTTGCGGTCTCAAATGGAACAGCTGCCCTGCATCTCTGTGCCTTGGCTCTGGATGTAACTGAAGGTGATAAAGTAATAACTACTCCCATTACCTTTGCTGCTTCCGCAAACTGTGTGCGTTACTGCGGGGGAGAAGTGGACTTTGCAGACATCGATCCGGATACCTATTTACTGGATATTGAAAAAGTAAGAAAGCTTTTGGAAGATTCACCTAAAGGTACCTACAAAGGCATAATACCGGTCGATTTTGCTGGAAGAGCCGTAAACCTAGAAGCATTCATTGAGCTTGCTGACGAGTATAATCTTTGGATCATTGAAGATGCCTGCCATGCGCCGGGAGGCTACTTTACAGATAGCAAAGCCAAGCAGCAACGCTGCGGTAACGGCAATTTTGCCGATTTGGCAATCTTCTCCTTCCATCCGGTAAAACACATCGCAGCCGGCGAAGGAGGGATGATTACTACCAATGATGAAAAACTTTATAACAAGCTCTTTAAACTCCGATCCCACGGCATCACCAAGAACAAAGAGGAGTTCCAAAATTCTAAAAGTTTTGCCGCCGGAATTCAAAATTCAAAATTCAGGAACTCGTCCGACCACCGGCGGATTCAAAATTACCCCGCCTGGTACATGGAAATGCAGGAGCTGGGTTACAATTATAGGTTAACGGATTTTCAATGTGCTTTGGGTTTAAGTCAATTGCAGAGAGCGGACGAGGGATTGGTGCGGCGACGGGAAATTGCAAAAGTATATGATGAGGCTTTTAAAGGAAAGTCATTTATTAAGAATCAATCGGGAGTGGTAGAAGGTCATGCCTATCACTTGTATGTTATTGAGGCAGAGGACAGACTGGGATTATACAATTATTTGAGAGAACAAAACATTTACGCTCAAATTCATTATATCCCGCTGCATCTGATGCCCTATTACAGGCAATTTGGCTGGAAGGTTGGAGACATGCCTCATGCCGAAACCTACTATAAGCACTGCATCAGCTTGCCGATGTTTCCTACCCTGAGTGATGAGGATCAGCAGTATGTCATTGAAAAAATAATGGGTTACTACAGTTAATTTATAAAAGCATCCGAACTCGAATCTGAACACCTGGTTTACAAGCCGGTGTCTATGGAACATCACTCCCAGGATTATGTGGACTGGATGAATGATCCTGATATGATTTGTTATATGGAGAGCGGCGGGGATTATACCGGGGAGAAATTGAGAAAATTCCTTAAGGAAGTTGAAGAGAAAGAAATCCTGTTCTTGGCTATACACCTGAAAGAGAACGGTATGCATTTGGGTAAAATTAAAATGGATCCGATTAATGAAAAAGACGGAAGAGTCGAGTACGGCATTATGATGGGCAGAAAATCGGAGTGGGGCAAAGGGTATGCGCGCGAGGCCTCAAACACTATTATTGATTATTGCTTTGAAGAACTGGGAATTCGAAAAATAACTCTGGGAGTAGTCGCTGTCAATGAGGCAGCCCTGCATCTATACAGATCAATGGGCTTCTCTGAGGAAGGGGTTTATAAAAAGCATTCGTTATATGAAGGCAAATATTCTAATATAGTTAGGATGGCGCTTTTTAATCCGGATTTCAAGTATGAATGATAGACTGATTTTAGGTACGGTACAAATGGGGCTGCCATACGGAATTAATAACCCGTCCGGCAGGATCTCGAAACAGGAAAGTTTTAAAATTCTTGAAACGGCTTATAGAAATGGTATTCAAACACTGGACACGGCCGAGGTATACGGATGTGCTCATAATGTAATAGGTGACTTCCATCAAGAACATCCCAAGCAGCGGTTCAATGTCATTACAAAAATACCGAAGGAAATTGCTATAAATAAAGTTAGAACAAGATTGCTTACCTATATTGAAGAATTGAATATAGATAAGCATGAAGCGGTCATGTTTCATTCATTCGATTCATACACTACGGATCCTCAATTAAAAGAGGAATTGGCAAAACAGAAAGAGAATGGTGTATTTAAAAACCTTGGTGTATCTTTGTATACTAATGAAGAGTTAGAGCAGGTTATGGATGATGACATTATTGATCTGGTACAGCTGCCATTTAACCTGTTTGACAATACATCAATTAAAGGTGAACTGATCCGGTCTGCTAAAGGTAAAGGAAAAATCATCCATACGCGTTCGGCCTTTTTACAGGGGCTGTTTTTTAAAAATTTGAGAGAGGATCATCCCGTGGTTAAGCGGCTGCTTGAACCCTTACGTAAAATACAGTCCCTTTCAGAAGAGCTGGGAATATCGATTGCAACTCTTGCTTTGCAGTACTGCCTGAGACAACCGTTTATTGACCGGGTTATCATCGGAGTGGATTCTCAGAATCAGCTGGAGAGTAATTTAAATCTATGTGACAAAGAACTGCCGCAGTCTGTAATAAATGAAATTGATACCATTCATATTGAGAACAAAAACCTTCTAAACCCAAGCTTATGGCCGTAAACACGCTGCTTATTACCCAGGCCAGAACCGGGAGCTCAAGGCTACCGGGCAAAGTATTAAAAAAGGTAGTCGAAAAGCCCCTGTTGCAAATTCATTTAGACCGTTTAAATAAATGTAAGAATGTCTCGGAAATGGTAGTAGCTACCACTCTGGAAAAAGAAGATCAAAAAATAGATGAATTGGCTAAAGAGTGGGGGTATCATACCTACAGGGGCTCTGAAGAGGATGTACTCGATCGTTTTTACTGTGCGGCTAAGCCCTTTCAGCCAAAATGGGTGGTGAGGGTTACCTCAGATTGCCCATTACTGGATCCTACATTGGTAGATGAGATTATTGATTTTTCCAGGCAAAAAAAGGCAGACTATGTGTCTAATACTATTGATCCTCATTATCCTGACGGGCAGGATGTGGAAGTCTTTACGTTTAAAGCTTTGGAAAAGGCGTGGAAAGAGGCCGAAAAGCATTCAGAACGTGAACATGTAACTCCGTATATAAGAAACAATGCTGATATTAAAGGCGGGAACTTATTTAAAGCGCTGAATTATTCTTCTAAACATGATTATGGGAAGATTCGCATGACGGTGGATCAAAAAGAAGATTTTATTTTAATAGAGAAACTTATTGAACGTTTAGGAACAGATAAAACCTGGAAAGAATATGCTGACTATATACTGGAGAATAATTTGGCATCAATAAATAATAAATTCGAAAGAAACGAAGGATTTCTAAAATCTTTGGAGAAAGATCAATAATGGGAACAGGTCAGGAACTCTATAAAAAAGCAAAAACACTAATACCGGGTGGAACCATGCTGCTTTCAAAACGGCCGGAAATGTTCTTGCCGGAACAGTGGCCGGCTTACTATTCCAAGGCCAAAGGCTGTGAGGTTTGGGATCTTGACGGAAACAAGTATATCGATATGTCCATCATGGGAATCGGCACCAATATTCTGGGCTATGGACAGGAGGAAGTAGATGATGCGGTGCGCGGTGTCATCGATAAAGGGAATATGTCTACCTTTAATTGTCCCGAAGAGGTTGAACTTGCCGAAAGGTTGGTGGAAATGCATCCCTGGGCAGACATGGTACGCTTTGCACGGACCGGTGGAGAGGCCAATGCCATCGCCATACGTATTGCCCGGACTGCCTCCGGTAAGGACAAGGTGGCTATTTGCGGCTATCACGGCTGGCACGACTGGTACCTTGCTGCCAACTTGACTGATGATGAGAATTTGAAAGGCCACCTGTTACCGGGATTGGATCCTAAAGGAGTTCCGGGTAATCTGAAAAATACGGTATTTCCTTTCAATTATAATAATTTTGAAGAGCTGGAAGCCATTGTAAACAAGCACGACATCGGTGCAATCAAAATGGAGGTGTCACGGAATAAAGAGCCTGAGGACCGATTCCTGGAAAAGGTGAGGGAACTGGCAAATAAAAGAAATATTATTCTGATCTTTGACGAGTGTACCTCCGGATTCAGGCAAACATTCGGGGGCCTGCATAAGCTCTACGGGGTTGAACCGGATATGGCCCTGTTTGGCAAAGCACTGGGCAACGGGTATGCCATTACAGCCGCAATCGGGAAACGGGAAATTATGGAGGCCGCCCAAAAAACCTTTATTAGCAGTACATTCTGGACGGAAAGAATCGGGCCGACAGCTGCCCTGGCAACATTGAAAGTGATGGAACGCGATGAAAGCTGGGAGACGCTAACACACACCGGAAATAGTATTGCTGATCGATGGAGGGCTATGGCAGATACTTACGGATTGTCCATAGCTATATCCGGGTTACCGGCCTTGATCTCCTTCAGTTTTAATAGTGAAAACGCACTTGCTTATAAAACCCTGATCACCCAGGAAATGCTGAAGAGGGGTTTTCTTGCGGCTACCGGCGTATATGTAAGTACTGCTCATACCGACAAAGTACTAGAACGCTATTTTTCAAACCTGGAAGAAATTTTTGGAACTATTGCAGAGTGTGAAAAAGGCAAAGATATTCATGAGCTTTTGGATGGACCGGTGTGCCATTCAGGCTTTAAGAGATTGAACTAGTAAATGAAAGGCCAGGTTAAGATACGAACAGACGGCAGTTCTAGCATAGGACTTGGCCATATCGTACGCTGTATTTCCCTGGCCCATATGATTAAAGATGAATTTGATATTCATTTTTACTCACTAAGCCTGCCCGATTCTTTGCAAAGAGAAATTAAGGAGGAAGGCTGGACGGTGACCTTAATCAATCAGGAGTCAGATTTTATGGCTTCCCTGAACGGTGATGAAATTGTAGTTTTGGACGGTTATCAATTTGATTCGGGCTATCAGAAAAAAATTAAGGACAAAGGTGCGAAACTGGTTTGTATAGATGACTTTCACGATCAGTACTTTTATGCGGATCTTGTTATTAATCACGCCCCCGGTATTACCGAGAATGAGTATGATGGGGAGCCTTATACAAAATATCTTTTAGGTCCGGATTATGCTTTACTAAGACCTGAATTTCTTAAATCTTCAAACCACAATAAAAGAAATTTTAAAAACGTAATAAAAAATATTTTTATCTGTTTTGGTGGTTCAGATCCTAAAAACCTGACAAGCAAAATACTCGAGTGGTTGCCCCAAAATGAGTTTAATGTTACGGTTATTCTGGGAAACAGGTATCAACATCATGATGATTTAAAGAATATTATCAGACAAAGGAAGAATCTTGTTGTTAGTGTTAAAACATCGTTATCTGCAAAAGAGATTAGGCAAGAGATGATTAACGCTGACTTTGGTATTGTACCTGCGAGTGGAATTTTATTTGAAATAATTTCTGTAAATACACCGGCTATATCGGGAATGTATATGGCTAATCAGTTTTTAATTTATCGGGGATTTAAAAAAAAGGACGTATTTATTGACGTTTGTAACTTTGATCGGAACAAAATTGCTTCATCAATTAATAGACTTAATGGAATTAAATTAGAACAGATAAGAGAGAATCAAAAGCAGGTAATAGATAATAGGAGCCACATTCGGCTTGCATCGGAATTCAGAAAATTTTAAGCATGAATATTGGTGTAATTACATCCGGTAATTTAGGTTACCAGGTAACTAAAGAGTTACTAAATAATTATACACCTGTTTTTCTGGCAATAGATATTAGGTCTGAATCACTTATAAAGCTTGCGAGAGAATTTGATATTCCGGCTTTTATCGGAAACCCAAGAAATGGTATGTTACTTGCTTTCTTAAATTCATTAGAGATAAAACCGGATATCATATTGTCAATAAATTATCTTTTTTTGTTAGATGAAGAATTAGTAGATAGGCTCCCAGTTTCAATTAATTTCCATGGTAGTTTATTACCAAAATATAGAGGCAGGACACCACATGTTTGGGCTATCATAAATAACGAAAAAAAAACGGGTGTAACTGCTCATTTAATTGATAAGAATTGTGATACTGGTGCGATTGTAAAGCAGCGCGAAATCAATATTCATCCGAGTGAAACCGGAGCAGACATTTTAAAAAAATTTAATGCCATTTATCCTAATTTTGTAAAGGAGGTGATTAAGGATCATATAAATGATCAACTTGAGCCAATTCCTCAGGATCATAGTAAAGCTACTTATTTTGGTAAACGAACTCCTGAAGATGGAGAAATTAACTGGAATTGGCAGAGAGAACGAATTTACAACTGGGTACGTGCCCAAGCGGCTCCTTATCCGGGGGCATATACCTTTATTAATAACAAAAAAGTAATTATTGACAAGGTTGTATTTTCGGATGCAGGATTTTCCAATGAAGATCCAAATGGATTGATACTTGATATTGAATCATTTCCAGTAGTGAAGTGCCCTAATGGAGCAATTCAGATAAATATTATTCGTAATAAAGAAGTTAACAATTGCATAAAAAAAGGAATGGTATTCCAATCATGAAAATTGGCCATTTTGAGATATCGGTCGACAGTAAAACTTTTATTATTGCTGAACTTTCAGCAAATCATAATGGAGACAAAGAAATTGCCCTTAAAACCATTAAAGCAGCAAAGGAGGCAGGTGCGGATGCTATTAAACTTCAAACCTACACTCCTGATACCATTACCATTGATTGCGATAATAAATACTTTCAAATAGAGGGAGGCACACTTTGGGATGGGAAAACCTTGTATGATTTATATGCTGAGGCTTATACTCCCTGGGAATGGCATGAGGAACTTTTTAATGCGGCAAGAAGGGAAGGGTTGATTGTCTTTTCTTCTCCTTTTGATAAGACGGCCGTTGACTTTTTAGAAGAACTGGATACCCCGGCCTATAAAATTGCCTCTTTCGAAATACAAGATATCCCATTAATTGAATATGCTGCTTCAAAAGGTAAGCCAATTATCATGAGTACCGGCATTGCCACAGAAGAAGATATTCAACTTGCCGTGGATACCTGTCGTAAGGCAGGTAACGAAGAGATCATTCTTCTTAAATGTACCTCTTCTTATCCTGCACCAGTAGAGCTGGCAAACCTGAGAACAATGGTCGAGATGAAAAAGCGTTTTGGTGTTGAAGTCGGCCTTTCTGATCACACTCTTGGTAATACGGTTCCTATCGTCGCAACAAGTTTGGGAGCTACAGTCATTGAAAAGCATTTTATTTTAGATAAATCTATTGGTGGTCCTGATGCTGACTTTTCATTGGATCTGGAAGAATTTAGTTCCATGGTAATAGCTGTTAGAGAAGCAGAAAAAGCTCTGGGTGAAGTGACGTACGAACTTTCTGATAAAGTTGAAAAGAATAAAAAGTTTGCACGCTCACTATTTGCTGTTAAGGATATTAAGAAAGGTGAAATTTTTACAGACAAAAATGTAAAAAGTATCCGCCCTGGTTATGGTTTACATCCTAAATATTTAGACAAGATATTGAATAGGCAGTCCAAAGCTTCCATACAGAAAGGGACACCAATTAGCAAAGATGTAATTAAAGACATTATTTAGTTTTCTTAAAATGAAAAAAATGTATGAAGTTCCGGGATTTTACCAAAATAGGCCCGGCAAAGTTATTGAACTGTGTGAATATCTTACAAAGGTAATGAATGAAATACACGGCACGGGATACTCTTTTCGATTCTGGGTAATCCTCCTTGAAGATTATGCATGGTTATGTGTAAACAGGGAACTACAGATGTCTGAACAAATTATACGTTCCAGGCCAGCTATTACACCGATCAATGGATGGGAATTGCCAAACTGGAAGGATAGGTGGCGCGAAAGAGTCCGTCAAATGGCCAAGGCCTTCTACAAGGGGAATTCAATGAACAAGATTAATAACATTTTAGAAGTAAACAAAAATATTTGTGTTGGAATTAGGGGAAAAGAGTTGGAACGATTTGGCCTAGGCACCTACTGTCCGGCATATTATAATATTTCATCATTTATTTTGGATACAGGGCTCAGAAAAAAACTTAAATCTATTGCTGAAAGTGAGGATTCCATATTTAGAAAGAATGTGATCTTGCAGTTACCCAGGTATTATGTTGAAGATTTTAAGAAGAATATTTCAAAAATTAATCTCTTTGAACCTCATAAAAAGATATTCCATGCTGAACATCTTTCGGGTATGATGGATCTAATTATCGCACTCTATTTGGAACATGGGGCAAAATACTACCTTTATCAGTTAGGGTGTAATTTTGGAGAAAAGGTTGGCTCTCCTTCGCCAATTACTTACATCAAAATCGACAAATTACGCACTTTTGGATGGAAAATACATGATAAAGATGAGCCTCATGTTGCTTATAGGCTTGAACAGTTTAGTCGGTGCTATAAAGAGTATAAAACCAATGAGCATTATGATATCTGCATTGTTTATAACCAGGTAAACATAGCCAACAAAAAAAGCTACAAAAAAATTAGTGAACTGTTTTTTAAGAAAATAGAGTATAAGAAATACCCTGATATTATACTTAGACCGCGTGGATACACAAGGAAGATGAATAACAGCGGTCAACTAAGATATCTGAATAAGCCGGAAAGGATCAGCATTGACCGGGGCATGAGGCCAATTCATGAGCTGGTCAAGGCATCCCGAGTGATGGTTCATCTTAATATACCCTCTACAAATTTTTTGGAATGCGTATATGTAAACCATCCGGTTGTTGCCATTTGTAATGTGGATAACCCAACTGAAATTGTGAAACCCTATTACCGCTTTTTTAAAGAAATGCACGTTTTCCATGATAATATGGAATCACTTGTGGAGCACCTTAACAGTGTGGATCTTGGAAGCTGGTGGGAAAAAGTAACCGGCTACCCGATGTATAAGGAATTCAAGCATAAATTTGCCCGCAAAGTTAAGAACTGAAATCTATTAAATAGTTATTCATAATCTATGAAAACTGAACCCGAAACATAGAAAGTATTATGTTTTCAGTTATCATTTTTAATTTTGCATTTTACATATAAAGAGTACAAAGTTTGTATTTCTTTATTTATTCTTTTGTAGATGTTCAAATTTTATTTACAGGTTTTGGGTATAAAATTAAAATCTATTTAATTTATAGATATTTTTAATTCACTTCTTTCTTTTTCCAATTGAGTTTATATTACATTTATATAGAAGAAACATGTTATAAGTACTAGTCCCAAGTGTTAAAATAACGGCTTCATGTTGGGACCGTGTGAAATGTAAAAGTAAGTACGTTAGGAAGTAAGTTATCGAATTTTTATTTCAGAGAGATGAATTTGTTGGAATGTTTGAAATGTTTTCAGTTTTTCTCATTTAATGCGTTATTCAATATTAACTATGGCCTATCATAAAATATTGCAGATAATTTGAAAATTAGTATATGGACGGTGATTTGAAGAAAAAAATACTTATAGTTTCAGCATCATTTTACCCGGATAAATCCCCTAGATCAATACGGACCACTGAATTGGTGAGGGAGTTTGCCCGCCTTGGTCATGAAGTACACCTACTCACTAAAAAAAATGACGAAATACATGTTTCCTTTGAAAAGAAATATGGAGTAACTATCATAAATTTTGGTCCGTTAAAATTTCCTAGAATAAAATTACATGATGATGATCGTTTTTTTTTGCACTATTTGAAAAGAGTACTAAGAAGAGGACTCAATCTCTTTTTTGAATATCCTGAAATTGAGCTAATGTACCGAGTTAAACGAGCTTTAAAATCAGCAACAGGATATGATCTGATAATATCTATTGCAGTACCATATCCCATTCATTGGGGCGTAGCTTGGTCACGAGACGAGAATAATCTAATTGCTAAAACTTGGGTAGCTGATTGTGGGGATCCTTATTTTGGTCATGAAAATGATTCTTTTAAGGTTCCATTTTATTTTTCTTTTATCGAAAAATGGTTTTGCCGAAAGACGGATTATTTATCTATTCCATTTGAAGGGGCAAAAGCCGCTTATTTTAAAGAATTTCATCATAAAATAAGAATTATACCTCAGGGTTTGTCATTTCCTGTTAAAACGGATAATAATAGTTATGTTAAAAATAATGTCATCACATTTGCTTATTTTGGTAATATTGAGAGTTATCAACATTACGCCTTGCCCTTTCTTGAAAAGCTGAATTCCATTAGACAGTCATTTCGATTTATTGTTTATACACGAAGGGAAGATTTTTTTAAAAGTAATTTAGATGATCGTACTTTAAAAAAATGCACGCTTAGAGACTATGTGGATAGGGATGTGCTGCTCGATAAATTGCAATGCGTGGATTTTTTAGTTCACTTTCCATATAAGAAGGGTACTCAAAAGTCCTTGAAGCTGGTTGACTATTCTTTCTTGGGTAAACCAATTCTGGAATATAAAAATGATCCGTATAGTGAGCAGGCACTGATGGAATTTCTGAATTTTAATTTTGAGAAAAGAAGAGAATTCGAAGATTACACTTCATTTGATATTAATAATGTGTGTAAGCAGTTTTTAGAATTGATCCATGCTTGAAAGAAATTACACAGTGTTAATCAAATATTCATTTCATTTTTTAAATTCAGTGTGAATACCAGCAGATTGAATATTAAGTCAATTAAACAGATATGTATTTAATTTCACTTCTAATCATGATACACGCTCTATTAAATTTCAGTTTTTATTTTTAAAAAAATCATGGTTGATGAAACTGATAAAAAAGGATATTACGCAGGTATTCTTTTCTTGATTTGGCCTTTACTTTCTCTAATAACTGCATTTAAAAATTACAAAAGTAGCTGGGGAAAAAATATTCTATGGGCTTTTGTAGCCTTTTATGGACTTTCATTTGCAATAGGAGCAGGTAACTCTAATAGTGATTTTACTCGTTACATTGCAAATATTGAATATTTACATAGTGTTAATCTGACGCTAGAAGGAGCATGGAATTATTATCTTCAGAGTGGGGAAATTGATTTTGTAAGGATAATAATTGATCTGATTATATCCAGGTTTACCGATAGCCAGCCTTTAATCACTTTGGTATTTGCAACTATCTATGGTTATTTCTTTTCCAGAAATATGTGGTTTGTACTTGAGCGTTTAGAAGGAAAGCTACAATTGATTACTATCTTGTTATATATTTGCTTTTTTCTGGTAATACCAATTTGGAATATGAACGGATGGAGAATGTTTACAGCTGCTCATATTTTTATTTATGGATTATTGCTCTATTTATACGAAGATAATAAGAAAGGGATTTTAATTTCGACATCAACAATTATCGTACATTTTTCTTTTATAGTACCGGTTGGTGTTCTTTTGTGTTATTTAATATTTGGAACCAGGCTGGTAGTATACTTTTGTTTTTTTGTTGGCACTTTCTTTTTGTCAGAAATTAATATTGAGGTATTTAATAGTGCCATAGAAAACTACGCACCTGAAATTATTCAAGAGCGTACCGCTAGTTATAGATCTGAGTCTTTGGTTGAATCGTATCGTGCCGCCGGCAATGATAACCGTAATTGGTATGCAATATGGTATGGTAAGTTCTTGAAATGGTCTGTTATGGGTTTTCTGGTTGTACTTTTTTTTAAGGGTCGAAAGCTTATATCCGAATATAAAAGTTGGTTAAGTTTGGCGTCATTTACCTTTTTGTATTATGGTGTTGCTAATTTGTTCAGTTCGATACCTTCTGGGGGTAGATATACTTCTATCGCAAATATACTTGCCTTAGCTTTGATCATATTTTATATCCAAAATAGGGAGCAAGAGAGGGTAATGAAACGTTTTATTATTTTAGCATTTCCTGCACTGCTTCTTTATGCACTTGTTCAATTTAGAATTGGGCTCTATTCAATTAGTGCCACATCAGTTTTGGGTAATCCTTTAGTTTCATTATTTACAGCGGGAAAGAATATATCTCTAGAAGATTTTATAAGATTATTTATATAAAAATATAGATTGCATGTTAACTAGTTTGAGAAATATTCTAAGCCGTAATTTTATAAATATTCCTGGATGGAAAACAGATAGAAAAATTGTGGTTATTCAAAGCGATGATTGGGGAAGTATTAGAACAGCAGAAAGTACATTTAATGACCTTTTGGAAGAAGGATATCCGTTGGATCAGTGTGTATACAACTCAAAGGATGCTTTGGAAACGAATTCAGATCTGGAGTACCTAATGGAGGTTCTCAGTTCTGTTAAGGATATGAATGGGAACCCTGCAATATTTACTATTAATAATATCGTAGCTAATCCGGACTTTGATAAGATAAAAGAGGCTGATTTCAGGAAGTATTTTTATGAGCCATTTGTACAGACTTTAGAGAGACTGCCTAATCGTGATAACGTAATGAAGTTGTATCACGAAGGAATCGAAGAAAAACTATTTAAGCCTCAATTTCATGGAAGGGAACATGTACATACTCATCATTGGATCAAAGCATTGCAAGAAGGAAACGTTAAACTTCTTAAAATATTTAATAGGGGTATGTTTACCTATTATAAGGGGGAAGGATCAAATTGCAAGAATGAATACCTAGATGCAATGGCGACGTACAATGAGAAACAATTCGGTGCAATTGAGGATAAAATAAAAAGTGGTTTAGATTTATTTGAAGATATATGGGGGTTTAGGTCAAAGACTTTAATCGCACCCTGTTATATCTGGGGTAGAAATATTGAAATATTTTTTCATAAGTATGGAGTTCGGCTTATTCAATCAGGACGCTGCCAAAAAGAACCGGTATACAACCAAGATAATTATAATATCATAAGAAGATATATCGGTCAAAATAATAGTCATGGTCAAGTATACTCCATCAGGAATGTTCAATTCGAACCTGCTTCTAATCCTGGTATCAATTGGGTAGATAAAGCATTAATAGAAATATCCACCGCTTTTATATGGAAAAAGCCTGCAGTTATTTCAACACATAGGGTTAATTTTATCGGAAGTATTAATCCCAAAAATAGAAGTAGAAATCTTATACTTTTAAAAGAACTGTTACAAAAAATTATCAATAAATGGCCGGAAGTTGAATTTATAAGTTCTGATCATCTGGCAGACTTAATTTTGGAAAAGTAATATTATGTGCGGGCTAGCAGGCTATTTTTATTTGGATCATAGAAAAGAACAATGTACTACAACAATCAAGGAAATGATTGATCTGCAGAAACACCGTGGTCCTGATGATTCGGGTATTCTGGCTATAAATACCAAAGATGAATTGATGGTCTCATATGGGAAGGAAAATCAGAAAATGGCAAGGCCATGTGATTTGCTTTTTGGATTTAATCGATTAAGCATTTTAGACTTATCATTCAATGGTCACCAGCCTATGGTATCAGAGAAGAATAAGGTAGCATTAATGTTAAATGGGGAGATTTATAACGCTTTTGATTACAAAGATGATTTAACAACTAAAGGTTATAATTTTAAAAGTACAACTGATACCGAAGTTGTTCTAAATCTCTATTTAGAGTATGGCATGGATGGCATGATAAAAAGGCTTAACGGTATGTTTGCCATTGTCGTCTGGGATATGCGAATTAAGAAACTGTTTCTGGCAAGAGATCGCTTTGGGATTAAACCTTTATATATTTTAAAGCAAAATGGCAGAATTTCTTTTTCCTCAGAAATGAAGAGTTTTGGTGTTTTGCCGGAATTTTCTTTTGAACTTGATAAGACTAAGTTAGATGAGTTTCTATTGTTCAGAAATGTAATTAATGATACGCTATTCAAAAATATACGAAATTGTAAGCCAGGTAGTTATTTAAGTGTAAGTCAAACTGGAGATATTAAGGAACATATTTTTTATGATATAAATGAAGAGGGTGCAGATCTAAAATCAAAAAAAGACGCGCTAAATGATTTAGAAAGATCACTTCAAAGAAGTGTACAGCGGCAAATGATTAGTGATGTAAAATTGGGATGTCAGCTTTCCGGGGGTGTTGATTCTTCCCTGGTTGCATATTATGCAAAAAAAAGTCTTGAAGAGGGCCGGTTGGAGACCATTTCCATAAAATTTTCTAATCCACTCTTTTCTGAAGAAAGGTACATTGATTTCGTGGCCCGACAGTTGGAATTAATTGCGCATAAATATACAATGGAAGGTGAATACTATTTTAATGAACTTGAAAAGGCAACCTGGCATTTTGAGCAGCCTTTGAATCACCCCAATACTATAGGGATATATTTACTAAGCCAAGAAGCTAAAAAGCATGTTACGGTATTATTAAGTGGTGAAGGAGCCGATGAAGCTTTAGCCGGATACAGAAGATTTATTAATAATATTCAATCCCCATATTTTAACAGGCATTTTTTAAGTAAGCTAAAGCAAAATTTACCAAACCTTTTAAGTTTTTTGAGGTATTACAATGACGGTAACTGTCGCCTTATTATGGAATCTTCATTTAGTAGTATTTACTCTGCAAATGAATTATATCCGGAATTTGACTCTAAGTTAGCCTTCGAGAAGAGAAAAAGTATTCTCGATAAACTAGATGGAGATCCAATATTAAAACATCGTAAATATGAACTTTTAACTTACTTGCCGGATTTGCTGATGCGGCAAGATAAGATGTCTATGGCTCATAGTATTGAGAATCGAGTTCCATTTTTGGATAATGAAATGGTAACAAGTTCCTTAAATATAGCTGGCGATGAATTAATTGGCAGTAAAAATGGAAGAACAGAGGCAAAAATGATTTTAAAGGTTCTTTGTTCAAAGAATTTCGGCAACGATTTTGCATTTCGCAGAAAAAAAGGATTCGGAATTCCTCTAAAAGATTTTATGAGTTCAACAGACTTTCAGAATAGATGGAAAGATGAAATTGAACCTGGGATTGAAGAACGGGGGATATTTGAGGTCGATTCCGTCTCAAAGTGGGTATCAAAAATTGAAAAAGCAAATTCCGCTCAATTAGATGCCATTTGGTTAATGACCGGTTTTGAGATATGGGCTAAAAAATATTTAGATTAATGATTGCAATTCATAAAGGCACAAACGATTTCAGTTCTAAATGGATTGAATATTGCGATGAACAGGAAATTAGTTATAATATTGTTGACTGCTATTCTAATGACATTATTTGGCAGTTAAGAGAATGTGATTCTCTTATGTGGCATTTTAAACAATCAAATCCCAAAGATATTTTGTTTGCTAAAGAGCTGACTTATGCCTTACAAACCGCCGGAAAAAATGTATTCCCTGATTTCCATACGGCCTGGCATTTTGATGACAAGGTAGGGCAGAAGTACCTGCTGGAAGCTATTGGGGCTCCCATGGTTCCTTCTTACGTATTTTATAAGAAGCAGGAGGCATTACGATGGATAGAGAAAACCGAATTCCCAAAAGTGTTTAAGTTGCGTAGGGGGGCAGGATCGTCACACGTTAAGCTTGTTAATAATAAGTCAGACGCCCAAAAGCTTGTTTCAAGAGCTTTCGGACGGGGCTTCAGCCAATACGATAAGATGGCAAACCTAAAAGACCGCTGGTATAAATACCGGAAAGATAAAACCGAGTTTTGGGATGTGATAAAGGGCATATTGCGCTTTGCTAAAAAACCTGAATTTGCTCGTATTGCCGGTAATGAAAAGGGATATGTCTATTTCCAGGATTTTATTCCGGAAAATGACTATGATATAAGAGTGGTTGTAATTGATGGTAAGGCTTTTGCGATTAAACGACTGGTGCGGGAAGGAGATTTCCGGGCTTCTGGAAGCGGGCATATTAAATATGAGAAGCAACATTTTAATAAAGAGACCATTCGAATGTCATTTGAAGTAGCGGATAAAGTGAATAGCCAGTGCCTTGCCCTCGATTATATCTTTAAAGACGATAGACCCCTAATAGTAGAGCTGAGCTACGGATTTGTCAAAGAAGTTTATTATGATTGTACCGGCTACTGGGATCGGGATTTAAACTGGCATGAAGGTCCCTTTAATGCCCAGGGATGGATGGTGGAGACACTTAAATCTTGAATTATTTTACTTCCAACTGTAGAAATTTTCTTACTTTGAAATTACCATACTCATGGTATTATGAAAATTTTGGCGCTTAGGTAAGTAGTTTTTTGACCGTTGAACAAGCTTAATATGTTAACCTATTTAGGTTATTTTTTTAGTTTTTTCCATTCTTAAAACTACGTATCGCATCTCTTAGGATAGTTAACGGCTTAAAAATTGAAGTAGAAAAACTTCCTAATTACTAAGGGTCCTAGGAAGTTTAGCCTGTTATTGGATTCTTTCTAATAGATTTGCAAGCTCCTTAAAACTAAGAACGGCAGCTGAACTTGCTTAGAGCACCTCTTTTTATGACTGGGTATTTGATATTTATTTAGATTTTCTTTTAGTCTCCTTTATAGGGTCAATGAATCACTCTGTCTCTATAAAATTTTTCAAAAAAATGCACTGAAAATTATGGAAGCAAAATGAAAATAATCAATATTTCAATAAGAAATATTTGAAACAAAATAATAGATTATCAGTTTACTTGGTATTACTTCAAAACTTCGCTGTAGTGTATGCGACTATTAAAAACGGTATAGCAATTTGTAGTCCGGTGGAAATTAAAATATGTAACATAAGCCTATTATTTATCTCTTAGTACTAACAAAAGTAAGTAATATCATCTACGTAATATTTTTAAGAAGCATGAAAGTAAAATTTGCAGCTTTATCACTTTTATTTCTACTGCTAATCTCACCGGTATTGTCTGCCCAGACGGCTAACAGTCGAGCCGGAGATGAGGTAGCCCTGGAGGCTCTTTGGGTTTCCC
>NZ_JAALLT010000008.1 GCF_011059145.1 Halalkalibaculum roseum
TCCCACTACGTCAATGAACATTGCGATAATCACAAGGATTATCTAGTCACTAAAAAGGCGGAATTGCTCCGCCAAAGATGCCTGAAACGAGCCGGCTTCTATTTGAATTCCGACTCCCCTTTCAGGGCGATGCAATGATAAGGATCTTAAGCTCTCATTGCAAATATAAAATCAACTTATTTTGAAATATTTTTAAAGGCGTACAATTGCCTCACCGCAAACAATTTCAAAACGGTTTATAATCAATCTTTTAGGAAAAGTAGCTAAAAAAGCCCGACCTATTCTTCTTCAGATTTGCCTGATGAAGATTCATCTTCTTTGGACTCTTTCTTAGCTTCCGTTTCTTTCTTCTTGGAAGCTTTAGTCCCTTTACTCTTTTTGGTAGAGCTTGAAGAAGATTTGCCGGCTCGTCGCGTACGCTTGGTCTTAGTACTGTCTTCTGGTTTGATATCGTTGTAATCAACGAGCTCTATGACAGCCATGTCGGCAGAGTCTCCTGCACGGGATCCCATCTTGATAACACGGGTATATCCGCCGGGACGATCACCTACCTTATCGGAAATTTCTCCGAAGAGGTGAGAAACTGCCTGCTTGTCTTTCAGTTTTGAAAAGACCTGGCGACGATTATGAGAAGTATCTTCTTTTGCCTTGGTGATCAGAGGCTCAATAAACGTACGAAGCTCTTTTGCCTTAGGCAATGTCGTAACTATTCGGTGCTCTTTAATCAAAGCTACGGATAATGCACTCAGCGTAGCAGCACGATGTGAAGTAGTACGACCTAATTTTCTTCCTTTAACTAAATGACGCATCTTCTAAAATACTTTTATGATTTATCCAAAAATTTTGAGACATCCATTCCAAAATGGAGATTCTTGTCTTCGATCACTTCAACCAACTCAGCCAGTGACTTCTTACCGAAGTTTCTGAACTTTAGCAGATCCTGTTCATCTCTGGAAACAAGCTCACCAATGGTATTGATGTTGGCTGATTTCAGGCAGTTGTAGGCACGGACGCTGAGATTCAAATCTTCAATGCTTGTTTTAAGCAGATTTGCAATTCTCTGTTTTTCAGCATCAACCTCTTCCTCTTCCTGAGTGAATGGCTCATCAATTTTTTCTGTGATGAATTTCTCAATATGCTCTTTGAGAATTTTACCGGCGATAGTCAGTGCTTCCTTCGCATTAACGGAACCATCGGTAGTAATGTCCATAGTCAGCTTTTCATAGTCTGTACGCTGACCTACACGAACATTATCTACATTAAATTTCACTTGTTTGATCGGTGTGTAGATAGCATCTATGGGAATGAGGTTTACATCCTCTTCTGAATCGAAATTCTGTTCTTCGGCAGGTACGTAACCTCTTCCGCGTCCGACACGAAGTTCAATTTCAAGCTCGGCATCTTCAGACATCGTGGCGATAACAAGGTCTTTATTCAGGACTTCATAATCGGCTGTAGCCTCTGCAATATCATCAGCAGTAAGTTTGCCTTCACCTTTCTTGGTAATATGGATGATTCCACTACTCTGTTCTACCTGGCTGAAGCGAACTTCTTTCAGGTTTAGAATAATTTCATAAACATCCTCTTTCACACCCTGAATGCTGGAATATTCATGCTCAACACCGTTGATCTTAACGGCATTAATGGCAATTCCGGGTAGGGATGAGAGAAGGATTCTACGGAAAGAGTTTCCTATGGTAACACCGAAACCTCTTTCCAAAGGTTGTAGAACAAAAGTCCCAAAAGTGTCTTTGGATTCTTCTACCTCTAAACTCTCGGGCATTTGAATACTATAGTTGCTCATAATAAAAGCGAATAATGAAAATGTTGAAAATTACTTGGAGTACAGCTCAACAATAAGCTGAACGTTAATGTTCTCGGGGATCTCTTCCAGAGTCGGGTTGTTTAAATATTTACCTGACTTGGATTTCTTATCGATCTCGAGCCATTTGTACTTGCTGGTCGGTGCATGCTGAAGTGAATCCTCAATTACTTCCAGATTCTTCGACTTCGGACGAACAGAAATAACGTCACCGGGCTTGAGATGGTAAGATGGAATATTCACTACCTCACCATTTACCACAATGTGCTTGTGGCTGACCAGCTGCCGGGCTTGACGTCTGGTTCTGGCAATTCCCAAACGGAAAACAGTGTTGTCAAGACGGCTTTCGAGATATTGAAGAAGAATTTCACCGGTTACACCGTCTTTAGCATTGGCTTTGTGGAAAAGATTTGCAAATTGCTTCTCCAACAATCCGTAAGTGTACTTGGCTTTCTGCTTCTCTTCAAGCTGTATAGCATATTCCGATTTTCTGGAATATCTGGAACGTCCATGCTGACCCGGACCGTAAGGCTTTCTTTCAAGTGCCTTACTTGGACCAAAAATGGGTTCTCTGAAACGTCTTGCTTTCTTTTGTTTTGGACCTCTATATCTTGCCATAACTTATCTTCTACTTTTAAACTCTTCGTCGTTTGGGTGGTCTGCAGCCATTGTGCGGAATAGGCGTGCGATCTTTGATAGATGTTACCTCAAGTCCGCTGGAGGATAAAGCACGTATTGCTGCTTCTCTTCCTGATCCCGGACCCTTAACAAACACTTCTACACGACGCAGTCCCATTTCATAAGCTGCGGTTGCAGCTGTCTCGGAACTCAGTTGTGCCGCGTAAGGAGTATTCTTTCTGGAACCCTTAAAGCCTTCCTTCCCGGCTGATGACCAGGATAAGGCATTTCCATCAGCATCGGTAATAGTTACCAATACATTATTGAAAGTGGCCTTGATAAAAGCCATTCCATTTGGATCAGAAAGTTGCTTCCTCTTTTTTCTTTTACCTGCTGCAGGTTTTCTCTGTTTCTTTGCCATTTATCTACTCGTATTAGTGATTACTTCGAAACTTTTTTCTTACCGGCTACCGTGCGCCGCTTCCCTTTTCGGGTTCTGGCGTTTGTCTGAGTCCGTTGACCCCTTACCGGCAGGCCTTTTCTATGTCGTGTTCCTCTGTAGGAACCGATTTCAATCAGACGGCGAATGTTTTGGTTTACTTCGGTACGAAGTGCACCTTCAACCTTGTACTCCGAATCTATCTTCTTTCGAAGTTCTGCAACCTGATCGTCCGTCCAGTCTTTTACTTTGGTACTTCGGTCGATGTCCAGGCTATCAAGAATTTCCTGAGCAGTTGAACGACCAATACCATAAATGTAGGTAAGGCCTATTTCGCCACGTTTATCTTTTGGTAAGTCAATTCCAGCAATTCTTGCCATAAAAACTATCCGATTTTATTATCCCTGCCGTTGCTTGTGGCGTGGATTTTTCTTGTTGATTACATATACGCGACCATTGCGTCGAACAATTTTGTCGTCTGCGCTTCTTTTCTTAACTGAAGATTTGGTCTTCATAACGTTAAAACTTTGAATTAAAAATTATTTATAACGATACGTGATACGACCTTTAGAAAGATCGTATGGTGACATCTCCACCGCGACTCGGTCGCCGGGGAGAATTTTAATATAGTGCATTCTCATTTTGCCGGATACATGGGCCAGAATTTCATGCCCGTTATCCAGCTCTACCCGAAATTGTGCATTGGGCAGTGCTTCAATAATTTCTCCGTCTTGTTTAATTGGCTCTTCTTTAGCCATTCTCAATCTTTGCGTTAATTCGACTTTTTGTTATCTCATCAATATAATCAAAAGTACTGAGAATTTCAGCCTTTCCTTCACGTACAACTACATCGTGCTCGTAATGAGCGGCGATGCTTTGGTCTTCAGTAACAACGGTCCATCCGTCATTCAGTGTTTTAACCTTCCAACCGCCCATCGTGATCATCGGCTCAATGGCCAAGGTCATCCCTGATCGTAATCGTTCGCCCCTGCCGGGCTTGCCGAAATTCGGGACCGAAGGATCTTCATGCAGCGATTTACCCAAGCCGTGTCCAACCAGGTCTCTTACCACACCGTATCCTTTGTTTTCACAATGATTCTGCACGGCATTTGAAATATCGCCCACTTTGTTGCCGTGAACGGTCTTATCAATACCTTTATAGAGCGATTCAAGTGTTGTTCTTAAAAGATCTAACGTTTTTTCATCGCACTCGCCTACCGCAAAGGTGTAGGCATGATCACCGAAGTAGCCGTTTTTCTCTACCCCGCAGTCTATGGAAACAACATCGCCTTCTTTCAAGTTTCTTTTCTCGCTGGGTATTCCGTGAACTACTTCTTCATTAATCGAAATACATAGTGTTGCCGGAAACGGATTTTTGTCAGTTCCATATCCCTTAAAAGCGGGACGGCCGTTATATCTTTCAATATATTCTTCGGCTACCCGGTCCAGCTTGGCGGTGGTTACACCCGGTTCAATATGTTTCGCCACTTCTGCAAGCGTGCGCGAAACAAGCTGCGCACTATCACGCATTTTTTCAATTTCCGATTCACTCTTCAGAAATATCATCAGGCCCTGCGTCTACCTTTGATCTTGCCTGTCTTCATAAATCCATCGTAGTGACGCATCATCAGGTGACTTTCAATCTGCTGTAGGGTGTCAATTGCTACACCGACTATAATTAACAGGCTGGTGCCGCCATAGAACATGGCAAACCCCGGGGTTACACCCAGCCGTGCAGCAAAGGCCGGCAAGATGGCAACAAAGCCCAGGAACAAAGCTCCAGGTAGTGTCACCTTAGTAAGAATGTTGTCAATAAATTCTACAGTTTGTTTGCCTGGACGTACGCCGGGGATAAATCCACCCTGTCGTTTCATAGTGTCGGCCATTTCTCTCGGATTAACCGAGATTGCTGTATAGAAGTATGTAAAGAACACACAGATAATGAAGAATATGATCGAGTACGTTATTCCCGTAAAGTCAGATGACCACGCTGTCAACATTTGCACAGTTTCGTTATTGGGAAAGAACGTTCCCACCGTACTCGGGATAAACATGATAGACTGAGCAAAGATAATCGGCATTACACCTGCGGCATTAACTTTCAGCGGCAGGTACTGTGTGGTTCCACCGTAAACTTTTCTTCCGACAACCCTCTTGGCATACTGCACAGGAACTTTTCGTACCCCCTGGGTTAATACCACACAAGCTGCAATGACTAGTATTAGTGCTGCAAGTTCAGCTATTACGATAATGGCATTGCTTTTGGTGGTGACCTCATTGATCAGATTCGTTGGCAAAGCAGCTATAATACCGATCATTATAAGAATCGATATACCGTTTCCGATGCCTCTTTCCGTAATACGTTCACCGAGCCACATTACAAATGTAGTCCCCGCTGTCAGTATGATCATAGAAGTAATGACAAACGTCACATTACTAACCACAATAGCATTCGGTGAAGTCGCCATCAGGTTTATCGCAAACCCTATAGACTGTACAAGAGTAATTCCAACGGTACCGTACCGGGTTAACCGGTTAATTTTTCGTCGTCCTTCTTCTCCTTCTCGCTGAAGCTTTTGGAAATAAGGAACTACTGCCCCCATTAGCTGAATAATAATTGCCGCTGTAATGTAAGGCATAATACCCAATGCAAATACACCGGCCCGTGTAAAGGCACCTCCAACAAACATATCGAAAAGTCCCAGCAAGCTGGAAGCATTTCCGGTACTCTGTACCAGTTGTGAAGCGTCCACGCCGGGCAGCGTCACATAACTTCCGATTCGGTAAACCATCAATATACCGACCACGTAGAGGATGCGATTTTTCAGCTCCTCAATCTTAAATATATTTCGAAAGTTTTCTACTAAACTCATTGAGTGATGTTAAAACTAAAATGTTATGATTCTATAGTAGTAACTGAACCGCCGGCTTTTTCTACTTTTTCTTTACCAGACTTGCTGAAATCGTGAACTTCAATTTCTACTTCTGAAGAGATTTCCCCTCTTCCCAACAGTTTCACAAGATCACCATTATCAATCAATCCTACTTCTTCGAGGTCAGACAAGGTAATTGTCTTTCCGAGACGTCCGTCTTCAACAAATGCATCAATAGTATCTACGTTCAAGGGTACATACTCAGTACGGAACGGATTCTTGAACCCGAACTTTGGAATGCGTCGCTGAAGTGGCATCTGTCCGCCTTCGAACCAGAATCGCACTTTGAAACCGCTTCGTGACTTCTGTCCGTTATGACCACGACCAACAGTGTGGCTACCGTGTCCTGAACCTTGCCCGCGTCCGATACGCTTGCGGTCTTTTTGATTCGGTTTTGGAGCTTTTAAATTACTTAAATCCATTTTGTGTCAACCGGAATTTATAATTCTTAATATTCTATTATCCTTCAAAAACTTTACCCAGCGAAACGCCTCTGCGCTGCGCAACTTCAACGGGATCCGTCAAATTCTTCAATGCATTATAGGTAGCCTTGACCATGTTATGCGGATTTGAAGAACCCAGTGATTTGGTCAATATGTTCTGTATTCCTGCGATGTCAAGCAGCGCCTTTACGGGTCCGCCTGCAATTACACCGGTACCTTCAGAGGCCGGACGCAATAGTACTTCACCGGCACCTTCCTTACCAACAATGCTATGGTAAATACTACCCGTCTGGGTCATCGGTACCTTGATCAGGTTTTTCTTGGCGTTATCGAATCCTTTCTGGATGGCATCTGATACCTCATTTGCCTTACCGAGTCCGTGACCGACAATACCGTCTTTATTGCCTACAACAACAATAGCATTGAAACTAAACCGGCGTCCACCTTTAACTACTTTGGATACCCGGTTAATATGAACCAGCTTTTCTTCCAGGTTCAGATTAGTAGGTGTGATGTTATGTCTTCTTCTAATTTTAGGCATAATAAATCGTTTTAAAAGTCTAAACCACCGTTTCGGGCGCCATCGGCTAGTGCCTTAACAACGCCATGATATTTATATCCGCTTCTATCAAAAACGGCTTTGTCAATTCCTTGATCTAATGCTAGCTTGGCTAAGTGTTCACCGACTACTTCGGCTTTTTCCATTCTGGTTTTATCTTTCAGATCTTTGGCCAGATCATCCAGTTTGGTGGATGCGGAAACTAAGGTATTACCGGCCAAGTCGTCAACCAACTGAGCATTAATGTGCTTGTTGCTTTTGAAAATACATAATCTTGGTCGATCAGAAGTTCCACGTATCGTTGAACGAATACGTCGGCGAATTCTATCTCTGCGTAGTCTTTTCTTTGTATTCTTTTCCATTTCAGATATTTCCTATTAAGCTTTAGCAGCAGATTTACCGGCTTTACGACGAACCCACTCATCAACATAACGTACGCCTTTACCTTTGTAAGGTTCTGGCGGACGAAGAGAGCGAATTTTCGCAGCCACTTGTCCAACTAATTCTTTGTTTATACCCGACACAATAAGTATCGGATTCTTCTTTCTTTTGGTATCCACTTCTATATCGATACCATCGGGAGCAACAAAATAAATAGGGTGTGAGAAACCAAGGTTCAGTTCCAATACACCGTTATTTATTGAGGCGCGATATCCAACCCCGATAATTTCTAATTCCTTCTTATACCCTTCTGTAACACCGGTTATCATATTGTCAATGAGAGACCGGTAAAGACCGTGTAATGAACGGTCCTGCTTTGCTTCAGAATTGCGGGTTACTAAAATTTCACCGTCTTTCTTTTCAATAGTGATGTTGGGATGTACCTTTAAAGAATCGCTACCTTTCTGACCTTTAATGGTAACTACGTTATCAGCGTCAATGCTGAATTCAACATCTTCTTTTAAAGAAATTGGCTGTTTTCCGATACGAGACATAATTTCTTACCAATTTATTTTAGTAAACAGTGCATAATACTTCGCCGCCAACATGCAGCTTTCTAGCTTCTTTATCCGTCATAACTCCGCGAGAAGTTGACAGTACTACAACGCCTAAACCATTCAAGGCCCTGGGTATATCATCAGCGTTGCAATAGACTCTCAGTCCGGGCTTTGATTTACGCTGCATCTTTTTAATGACCGGATGACCATATGAGTCATACTTCAGGAACAGTCGAAGCATACCCTGTTTGCCATCATCAATATTGATATACTTATTTATATATCCTTTATCGATGAGGATCTTAGTCATCGCGCGCTTCAGTTTGGAAGCGGGAATATCAACACGGCGATGTCCTGCCTGTTGAGCGTTGCGAATGCGAGTTAAATAATCTGCTATTGGATCAAACATATAAGTTCTGAATTAGATGGTTACCAGCTTGCTTTACGCACTCCAGGAATTTTTCCATCAAGTGCCAATTCCCTGAATTTGATACGGGAAATGCCATACTTGCGGATGTAACCGCGTGAACGGCCGGTAAGACTGCAGCGATTATTCAGTCTTGTAGGACTGGCATCGCGCGGAAGTTTCTGAAGTTCTTCATACTTCCCTTCTTCTTTAAGCTTGCGGCGTTTTTCCGCATACTTTTTTACCGTTTCTCTCCTTTTTTTATTACGTGCAATCCAAGCTTTCTTAGCCATAGTACTGTGTTGCTTATTAGGTTATTTTCGTTTTACAAAAGGCATTCCAAAATGCTTCAGCAGGGCATAGGCTTCTTCGTCCGTTTCCGCACTGGTAACGAAGGTAATGTCCATGCCATGAACCCTGTCTACATTATCGGTATCGATTTCAGGAAATATAGTATGTTCCTTAATACCTAATGTATAGTTACCGCGACCGTCAAAGCTCTTGTCAGGTACTCCCTGGAAGTCACGTGTTCTGGGTAATGCCAGATTGATCAAACGATCTAAAAATTCATACATGATTCGTTGGCGCAGTGTTACTTTGCAACCTAGCGGCATTCCTTCTCTCACCTTAAAGTTTGAGATAGATTTCTTTGCCTTGGTAGTTACAGGTCGCTGACCGGTAATTCTGGCCAGGTTTTCCGATACCGTATCTACAATCTTTGTGTTTTCAACAGCATCGCCTACGCCGGTATTAATGACAATTTTCTTAAGCTTAGGGACAGCCATGATATTATCATAGTCAAAGTCTTCCCTGAGCTTGTCAATAATTTCTTCTTTGTACTGTGTATAAAGTCTTGCTTCTGCCATTCTATTTTAAATACTTAATTGTCTATGATCTCGCCGCTGTCTTTGGAATAACGTACCCATCTTCCGCCACCGTCTTCTTCAATGCGTTTACGGCCGATTCTGGTGGGTTCACCCGTGGTAGGATCAATTACCATAACATTTGAGATGTGTATCGCCATTTCACGTTCAATTCGGCCTCCCTGGGGGTTATCCTGGGTCGGCTTATCGTGATGAACACGCATGTTGATTCCCTCAACCAGTACTCGTTCTTTTTCAGGGAATACAGCGAGTACACGTCCTTCCTTACCGCGGTCATTACCGGCAATAACTTTGACGTTATCGCCTTTCTTTACATGTAATTTCTTCTGTTTGTTTTTAGTACGTGGCATAATATTCTTAATTGTAAAAGGCTTCGAGTGTTATCCTGTTTATGCCTTTTGTTGATTCAAACGTATATCAAAAAATCTTTATAGTACTTCCGGAGCCAGTGAGACAATCCGCATAAAGTTGCGTTCTCTAAGTTCCCGTGCAACAGGTCCGAAAATTCTGGTACCTACCGGCTCTTGTTCTTTATTAATCACAACAGCAGCATTTTCATCGAACCGAATATAGCTGCCATCTTTTCGACGCAGTTCTTTTTTGGTTCTCACAATAACTGCTGTAACTACTTCCCCTCTTTTAACGGTACCGCCGGGGATGGCATTTTTAACAGAGCAGGAAATCAAATCACCCACACGTGCATATCTTCTTCGGGAATCTCCCAACACCTTGATGCACTGCAATTCTCGGGCACCGCTGTTGTCAGCAACATTAAGTCTGCTTTGAATCTGTATCATTTTAACTCTTAGTATTTGTGGCCGGTTCTAATTTTATTTCAAATCGGCCTCATTAAGTGATCAATAATTAAACAACGTCTAGTGTAAAACTGAGAGCGCAATTACTTCGCTCTTTCCAGGATGTCAACCAGGCGCCAAGTCTTTCTTTTTGAAAGCGGACGTGTTGACATGATCTGTACAGTATCACCAGCCTTGGCATCATTTTCTTCATCATGCGCCAGGTATTTGGTGGTTTTGGTAATAAACTTACCGTAAATGGGATGCTTAATCTGACGATCTACTGCAACTGTGATCGTCTTGTCCATCCTGTCACTGACTACTTTGCCAGTACGTTGTCTTCTTTGTGCTCTTTCAGTTTGTGCCATAGTTTCTTCCTTATTCAGCACTTCCGTTTTGTTCTTTTTCATGTATAATTGTTTTCAAACGAGCTATTTCACGTCTCGTCATTTTAAGTCGTGCAGGATTCTCCAATTGTCCGGCAACTGCATGATTAAATTTCATGTTCTGCAGTGCTTCTTTCTCATCCTTAACACGTGCTCTTAATTCCGTTAAAGACAGTTCTCGTAATTCGTGTGCTTTCATGCTACTTATCTCCTTTTCAATTAAGGTCCGTCGTAATCTCGACGAACGATAAATTTCGTTTTCATTGGAAGTTTATGTGCAGCACGAGCCATTGCTTCGCGTGCCTTAGCTTCAGAGACACCGGCGATTTCAAACAATATGCGTCCGGGTTTCACAACGGCTACGTAGTGGTCAAGTGCACCTTTACCTTTACCCATTCGTGTTTCAGCGGGTTTAGAGGTTTTAGGCATGTCCGGGAATATCCGGATCCATGTTTGACCGTCTCTTTGTAGCCGGCGGGCAATAGCAATACGGCAGGACTCTATCTGCCTGGAGGTGATGTACTTGGGCTCTAAAGCCTTGATACCGAAATCACCAAAGGCGAGTGTATGTCCTCGTTGGGCATTGCCTTTAAGGCTTCTTCGATGCTGCCGACGACGTTTTACACGTTTTGGTTCTAGCATGATTCTTGAAATTAATCGTTAATTAGTTACTTCTGTTGCGACGACGGCTTCTTCTGGACCGTCGTTGACCTCCGCGACCACCGCGGCTGTCTTCTTGCTGATTGCTGTGAGCGGTACCCGGTGTCAATTCAACATCGCCAAGTACCTCACCTTTAAATATCCAAACCGTTACTCCAATAGATCCCTGTATGGTATTGGCTGTAGTATTGTAGTAATCAATATCAGCTCGAAGCGTATGCAGTGGTACACGACCTTCTTTATACTGTTCAGTTCGTGCCATTTCAGCACCGCCTAATCTTCCGGCACAACGAATCTTGATGCCTTCAGCACCCATTCGCATGGCCGAAGAGATAGCCGTTTTCATGGCTCTACGAAATGAAATCCTAGCCTGCAGTTGCTGCGCTATGTTCTGTGCAACAAGGCTGGCATCCGTTTCAGGGCGCTTGATTTCACTTACATTAATTTGAACTTCTTTACTGGTAATTTTCTTCAACTCTTCACGGAGAAGTTCAATCTGCTCACCGCCCTTACCGATAATTACACCGGGTCGGCTGGTTTTAAGCGTCAACAGAATTCTCTTAGGAGTTCTTTCAATGATGACACGTGAAAGTCCACCGTTCTGAAGCCGTGTATGCAAATATTCTCTGAGCTTCGTGTCTTCGTAAAGAATTTCCGGTTCATTCTCTTCCGAATACCAGTTGGAATCCCAACCGCGTATGATTCCGAGTCTTAAACCTATTGGATGTGTTTTTTGTCCCAAGGTGTTACCGTTTTATTATTAAACTAATTCTTCTTCTTTTTTAGCCACTACTACAGTAATGTGGCATGAACGCTTGTTGATGGGATGCGCACGTCCCATCGGTGCGGGTTGAATCCGCTTTAATGTTGCGCCTTCATCTACATAAATTTCTTTGATGTAAAGATCTTCGTTTTCAAGACGTTCTTCCTGAAACTTGTCCCGAATATTGGCAGCTGCAGATTTTATTACCTTCGCTACATCAGGTGCCGTAGCTTTATTAATAAATTCCAGCTTCTTCAATGCTCGGTTGACCTTCTCTCCACGTACGATATCAACTACCAGGCGTACTTTTCTTGGAGATTTACGAAGGTGCTTTTGTACAGCTCTCGCCTCAAATTTTTGTTCTGCCATAATTCAGCTTACGGTTTTCTGGTTGCAGATTTATCTGCTTTTTTAATCGGGTGACCACGGAATGTTCGTGTCGGTGCAAATTCACCGAGTTTGTGGCCTACCATATTTTCAGTGATATAGACGGGAATAAATTGTTTCCCATTGTGAACAGCCAGCGTAAGTCCTACAAAATCGGGAGTGATCATCGAGCCTCTTGACCAGGTTTTGATGACGTTCTTCTTCCCGCTTTCATTCATTGCATCGATCTTACGCTGCAACTTGTAATAAACAAAAGGTCCTTTTTTCAGCGATCTTGGCATAAGTAAACCTATTTAGACTTTTTTCTGCTTCGAACGATGTAGCGATTCGAAAGTTTTTTGCGTTTACGTGTCTTCTTACCCTTTGCGGATTGACCCCATGGAGAACGCGGATGCCCTCCAGAAGCTTTTCCTTCACCACCACCCATCGGGTGATCAACAGGGTTCTTGGCAACACCGCGACTGTAAGGCCTGTTACCTTTCCATCGATTTCGTCCGGCTTTACCAAGCGTAGTATTAAAGTGATCCGGGTTACTGGTGTTACCTACAGTAGCATAACAACTTCCCAGTATCATTCTAACTTCACCGGATGGCAGCTTTACCGTAACATATTTATCGGTCTTTGCAATCATCTGTGCCACTGTTCCGGCACTTCTGCATAGCTGTCCACCTTTTCCGGGATTCATCTCAATATTATGGATGAAAGTACCCGGAGGCATATTCTTCATGGGTAATGCGTTACCGCGATCGGGGGCAGCATTTTCACCGCTAATGATAGTATCACCGACACTCAGTTTATTAGGAGCAATGATATAACGTTTTTCACCATCAGCATATGCGATCAGAGCAATGCGTGCAGAGCGGTTCGGATCATACTCAATGGTTTGAACCGTAGCAGGTATATCATGCTTGTCACGGTTGAAATCAATGTGTCGATAACGACGTTTGTGACCACCGCCTCTGTGGCGTGAAGTCATTCGACCGCGATTGTTACGTCCACCGGACTGCCCTTTTCCTTTAAGAAGACGTTTTACTGTTGGCTTCTTCTCGGTAACATCATCGAATACGGGCGCAATACGGTGCCGTGATCCTGGTGTAGTCGGTTTTAATTTTTTTGTAGCCATCGAACTAGTGTTTTCTAAATTTCGCTAAAGAAGTCTATTTCGCCTTCTTTGAGAGTTACAATTGCTTTTTTCCAAACTTTAGATCTTCCTTCAACATATCCGCCCTTAGTAAAACGACCTTTGGGCTTGGAAGGCATAACCATCGTATTCACTTTGGCAACCTTTACGTTTGGATAACGCTGTTCAACTGCCAGTTTAATTTCAGGCTTTGTAGCATGCTTATACACTTTAAAGGCATACTTACCTTCTTGCTGCAGTCTGGAAAGCTTTTCTGTTATCAGTGGTTTCTCTAAAATCTTATCCATTATGCGGCCTCCTCAGTAGTTTCAATTGATTCCTGAAGTACATCAACAGCTCCTTTCTGAATCAAAAGCACATCCGCATCCAGAATTTGGTAGGTATTAGCTTTATTCCCTTCAAGTACCTGAACACCGGGAATATTACGCGCTGATTTGTACACATTGATGTCGGTTTCTGCCGTAAGGATCAATACCTTTTTATCATCAATATCCAGTGCTTCAAGCATGTTAGCGATATTGCTTGTTTTAGGCGCTTCATAAGTGAAATCTTCTACGACAATGATCGCATCTTCACTTGCTTTCAGAGAAAGGGCTGACTTACGAGCCAATCTGCGCATCTTCTTAGTCATCTTGACGTTATGCACTCTTGGACGAGGCCCGAATACCGTACCACCACCTTTCAGAAGAGGTGACCGTATGGAACCGCGACGGGCCATTCCGGTACCTTTCTGACGATAAGCCTTACGACCACCGCCTCGTACTTCACCACGTTCCTTGGTTTTAGCGGTACCTTGTCGCTGATTAGCCATGTAGCGACGAACATCTTCATATATCACCGTTTCATTCGGCTCAATAGCAAATATGCTGTCGCGCAGTTCAGCACTGCCGCTTTCTTTGCCTTCAGTTGTGTAAATCGAAATTTTCATCGTTTATTGATCGCTATCTATTGTAAATTTCAACAATGCTTCCATTCGCACCGGGTACAGAACCGGTGATCATAATCATATTGGATTCAGTAAAAATCTTAGCAACGGTCAGATTCTTAGTCTTGGTTCTCTGATTTCCAGATCGTCCTGCCATCTTCATTCCTTTAAAAACCCTTGAAGGATCTGAAGCCTGTCCAATAGAACCGGGATGACGCTGCCTGTTGTGCTGTCCGTGAGTTGCTTCACCGACACCGCTAAAATTGTGTCTCTTTACTACACCGGTAAAACCTTTACCCTTGGTAATTCCGACAACATCAACGCTGTCGCCAACGGTGAACACATCATCAACTTTCAGCTCATCACCTTCGGACATTCCTTCAGGATTGAAATCACGGAATTCTTTGATGTGTTTCTTGGGATTGGTTCCTGCTTTATCAAAATGACCTTGCAACGGCTTGGAAGTACTTTTTTCCTTGCGGTCAAAAGACGCAACCTGAATTGCCTGGTAACCATCCGTTTCTTCAGTTTTAACCTGGGTTATGACGCAGGGTTGCACCTCGATGACGGTCACTGCAAAGTTCCGACCGTTCTCATCGAACATGTTTGTCATCCCAATTTTTTTACCAATTAAACCACTACTCATAGTGCTATAAATTAATTGCTTATTCTAAAATGCTTCGCTGTTAAAGTTGCATAGGTTCAGGCAACCGACAGCCAAGACTTCGTTATACTTTAATTTCTACATCAACACCGGAGGGAAGCTCCAGCTTCATAAGTGCATCAACAGTCTGTGATCCTGTGGACAGAATGTCAATCAGTCTCTTGTGAGAACGATACTCAAACTGTTCACGGGATTTCTTATTAACGTGTACAGATCTGTTAACCGTGATGATATTCTTCTTTGTAGGAAGAGGTATCGGCCCGGAAACAACAGCTCCTGTAGACTTAACTGTTTGTATGATCTTTTCTGCTGATTTATCAATCAGGTTGTGATCATACGACTTTAATTTGATACGAATCTTTTGTTGTGTAGCCACAGCTATATATTTAGTTCATCAGCTTTAAAGCAGCGTTACTAACCTTCAAAAAGATTAGCAACGCTTACTCGATTTCTTATTCAATAATCTTACTTACCACACCGGCGCC
>NZ_JAALLT010000009.1 GCF_011059145.1 Halalkalibaculum roseum
CAATAAAAAAAGTGAGGAAGCGAGGACCTACTCTCCCGCGCTGGGCAGTACCATCGGCGCTGCCGGGTGTCACGGCCGTGTTCGGGATGGGAACGGGTGGAGCCCCGGCGCTGGACTCACTTCCTCAATGGGATCGTGCAATATCATATAGTGAAGCTGGCCCCGCGGAGGCGGGGCAGGCAGGTAAATGCCTTTCAATTCGTTGGAACTTGCGTGTTGGATGTTACAATCGGGCGCCCTTGCTCCGGCTTGTCGTGCAAGCCATATAAGGGAAGCCAGTGGCCTGATTAGTACGGCTCGGCTGACCATGTTACCATGGGTACACCTGCCGCCTATCGAGGTGGTCGTCTTCCACCAGGCTCTGTAGGGAATCCGTATCTTGGAGCGTGCTTCGCGCTTAGATGCTTTCAGCGGCTTATCACTTCCGCACATAGCTACCCAGCGGTGCCCCGGGCGGGACAACTGGTACACCAGCGGTGCGTCCACTCCGGTCCTCTCGTACTAGGAGCAGCTCTCCTCAAGATTCCTACGCCCACAGCAGATAGGGACCGAACTGTCTCACGACGTTCTGAACCCAGCTCGCGTACCGCTTTAATTGGCGAACAGCCAAACCCTTGGGACCTTCTCCAGCCCCAGGATGCGATGAGCCGACATCGAGGTGCCAAACCTCCCCGTCGATGTGAACTCTTGGGGGAGATAAGCCTGTTATCCCCGGAGTACCTTTTATCCTTTGAGCGATGGCCCTTCCATTCGGAACCACCGGATCACTAAACCCTGCTTTCGCACCTGCTCGAGCTGTATCTCTCGCAGTCAAGCACCCTTATGCTTTTACACTCTACGCACGATTGCCGACCGTGCTGAGGGTACCTTTGGGAGCCTCCGTTACTGTTTAGGAGGCGACCGCCCCAGTCAAACTACCCACCATACACTGTTCCCCGACGCGCGGGGTTAGAATTCACCTGCCAAAAGGGTGGTATTTCACGGGTGGCTCCACCCCAGCTGGCGCTGGGGCTTCCGGGCCTCCCACCTATCCTGCACATTCGGCAGCTAAAGCCAATGTAAAGTTGTAGTAAAGGTTCACGGGGTCTTTCCGTCCCGCTGCGGGTAATCGGCGTCATCACCGATACCACAATTTCACCGAGCTCGTGGCCGAGACAGTGTCCAATTCGTTGCACCATTCGTGCAGGTCGGAACTTACCCGACAAGGAATTTCGCTACCTTAGGACCGTTATAGTTACGGCCGCCGTTTACTGGGGCTTCAGTCGAGAGCTTCGCCGAAGCTAACTCCCTTCTTTAACCTTCCAGCACCGGGCAGGTGTCAGCCCCTATACATCGTCTTGCGACTTAGCAGAGGCATGTGTTTTTGTTAAACAGTCGATTGGACCTGGTCACTGCGCCCCCTCGCCTCGCAGCGAGGGGGGATCCTTCTCCCGAAGTTACGGATCTAATTTGCCGAGTTCCTTAGCCACGATTCTCTCGAGCACCTGAGGATCCTCTCCTCATCTACCTGTGTCGGTTTCGGGTACGAGCACACTCTGGCACGCTACGACGCTTTTCTTGGCAGCATGATTACCCACGCTATCGGTTTGCCCGCAGGCTCCCCGTACTGTCGGTGTTCGGCCTCGGCGGGGCGGATTTGCCTACCCCGCAGCCTACCTCCTTCAACCCCCCATTCCGTCGGGAGGCGGTGGTGTCACTTCTGCGTCACGCCTTAGCGTATTGCCAGACCATGGTACCGGAATATTTAACCGGTTTCCCATCGGCTTCGCCTATCGGCTACACCTTAGGTCTCGACTAACCCTGATCCGATTAGCGTTGATCAGGAACCCTTAGATTTTCGGTGGACGGGTTTCTCACCCGTCTTATCGTTACTCATTCCTACAGTTTCGCTTCCAGAGGCTCCACCCGTCCTCACAGACTGGCTTCTGCGCCGCTGGAATGCTCCCCTACCACTGTACCGCTAAGCGGTACAATCCACAGCTTCGGCACCAAACTTATGCCCGCAAATTATCGACGCCGGGCCGCTCGACTAGTGAGCTATTACGCACTCTTTCAAGGAATGGCTGCTTCTAAGCCAACCTCCTAGTTGTCTGGGCAACCCAACTTTCTTTGTGCAACTTAGTTTGGATTTAGGGGCCTTAGCTGGTGATCTGGGTTCTTTCCCTCTCGCGACAGGACGTTATCACCCTGCCACTGACTACCGCGCAACACTGGACGGCATTCGGAGTTTGTCTAGGTTTGGTAGGCGGTGAAGCCCCCTAGCCTAATCAGTGCTCTACCTCCGGCCAGCTACTCGCGCGATGCTATACCTAAATATATTTCGGGGAGAACGAGCTATTTCCGAGTTTGATTGGCCTTTCACCCCTATCCACAGCTCATCCGATGACTTTTCAACGTCAGGCGGTTCGGGCCTCCACGCGGTCTTACCCGCGCTTCACCCTGGCCATGGATAGCTCACTCGGTTTCGCGTCTGCCCCGGCCTACTGGCGCCCTGTTCGGACTCGCTTTCGCTTCGGCTTGGCCCCTGAGGGGCTTGACCTGGCAGGCCAGGAGCAACTCGTAGGATCATTATACAAAAGGCACGCCGTCATTCCGGTAAACCGGAACTCCGACCGCTTGTAAGCGTATGGTTTCAGGTACTATTTCACTCGCCTTCTCGGCGTTCTTTTCACCTTTCCCTCACGGTACTTGTTCACTATCGGTCATCGCCAGTATTTAGCCTTGCCGGATGGTGCCGGCAGCTTCAGACAGGATTTCTCCGGTCCCGCCTTACTCAGGGGATCCCACCAGGAATCTTCGGGTACGTCTACAGGCCTGTCACCTTCTGTGGGGCGGCTTTCCAGTCCGCTTCGTCTTTGCTCGGATTCCCTTGTGTGGGCCCTACAACCCCCCGCTCCCGTAGGAACGAGGTTTGGGCTACTCCGCGTTCGCTCGCCACTACTTGCGGAATCACTGACTTGTTCTCTTTTCCTGGGGGTACTTAGATGTTTCAGTTCCCCCCGTTGACCTCCCTTGCGGGATCTCTGCCCGAAGGCAGAGGGGTTGCCCCATTCGGATACCCACGGATCAAAGCCTGTGTGCGGCTCCCCGTAGCTTTTCGCAGCTTTACACGTCCTTCATCGTCCGGCGATGCCAAGGCATCCACCATACGCCCTTGTGTTACTTTCGCTTATATGGCTTGCACCGCAAGCCACATAACAATGACGCTCGATTGCACGACGAGGACGCCAAAAAGGTATAGGCTTCCTCGCCGATTATCGTTCTTACTTACTTATTTCGTATGAATCTATCAGCTTCACTATGTCAAAGAACACACGCACGGCGTGACTGTTTGTCGGTTGAGCCTGCTGCCGTTACGACAACACGGCCCGCCCTCAACAACCACATCGGTGCGGTACTTCAATAAAAATCTCAAAACTCAAATAACACATCTCAACACGGATGCTGCTATTTGTTATTTGGGTTTTGCTACTTGTCAATTCCGAGGCAATGCCTCGGCAGTGTGGAGCTACGGGGATTCGA
>NZ_JAALLT010000010.1 GCF_011059145.1 Halalkalibaculum roseum
AATAGGTTTTCCCATTCTCAACACCACTGCTTTCGTAGGTTGTACCGGAGACGCTTGCATTGGCGGTAAGGGTAGAGAAAGAATTCCCCTCCGCAATTTGAATCTGATAACTGCTGATTCCCGAGATCGCTTCCCACTCAAAGGCAACGGGGACCGCTAGGTCACTGGCACCGTGCTCAGGTGAAATAAGTGTAACAGCAAGAGTCGTTGAGGTTTGTTCATTCGTACTTCCGTCGGAAGTGGTAAAATGCCAAATTTCCGACCAATACCCGTTTCTTTCCAGAGGTTTTACCTGCCAGTAATATGTGGTACCCGGTTCAAGGGTAGGCGTCGTATAGGAAGTTCCTTGAGTTGAAGTATCAATCAAAGTAGAATCTATATTCTGGTCAGTGGCCAGACGTATTTGGTACTCTTTACCTCCCCGAATTTTTTTCCATTTAAGTTCGACCTGGAGGGATTCGCCAGTGGAATTATTAGTGGGAGATACCAGTTCCGCGGTAATATTCTCTTCGGATTCAACCGTAGTATCCGGACCCGTTACTTTTTGGCATTGTACAAAAGAGACAAGTATAAAAATACCTGCCAGTAGATTGATATAGAAAGTTTTCATAAGTGAGAGCAATTATGGGATGCTTGCAGAATATAAAGGCAGGTTCTGCAACAGCCGTTGTATGTTTAGATGATATTTTCCGCTACGTTTTATTACGTAGATGATATTTTCGAATTCTTACTTTCAAGACCCTAATTGTTTGTAATAGTTACAATTATCTAATCCAGGTTCTTAAATTTTTTGTCAATTTAATAGACTTATATGTTATTAATAGTCGTAATGAAGGACATGGCAACATTATATTTTCTTAATTTGTTACTGAGAAATCAGTCACTAAGTTGCCCAATCATATAAGTGCTACCATACATAAATTAAAATGTTCCAATCTTTTTAATTTTGGTATGGTATTTATTTCCAGTGTTGGCATGTGGGCGGAGGTAGGACTTATATTTTGAAGGCTTTATCTAATGACTACATATAGATACGTACTTTTTCGTATCTATGTCTTCAAATAGTTTCCAGAAAAGGATTCATTTAGGGCCGAATTACTGTTCACCAGTTTTCAAATAACTTAATGTGATACCGGAATCTAGAAGGGCAGAATAAGAGACTTGAGTAAATCAGGAAAGCCAGGATAGGTGTTTTGCAATCGTTTATACCACTAAGACACCGGGTGCACTGAGCGTCTTAGTGGTACAATGTTCTTATTTCATTAAAGTCATCTGACTAGTCAGAATCCTGCTTTCAGTAACGAAGCGTATAAAATAGACCCCGCTTGCCAGATTATCATCACGGAACGTGCGTTCGTAAGAACCTGCAGTTAAGGTACCTTCAACGATGACGGCCACCTGTCGACCCACGGTATCGTATACCTTGAGTGAAACTTTCTGAGTCTTTCCGAGGGTAAACCTGATTTGTGTACTAGGATTAAAGGGATTGGGATAGTTTTGTTCCAAAGTAGTTTCAGTTTCACTTTCCTTCCCTCCTGTTATAAAACTCCAAACCGTCGACCAATTGCTGACGCCACCAGAGTTGGTTGCCTGCGCCCGCCAGAAGTAGGTTGTGGCATTAGCTAGTCCGCTTACCTCCCACTGTGTTTCGTTCAAGCCTGACTGTTCGGCCACAACGGTATTAAAGTCTGAGCTCGTCGCCACCTGGACCCGATAAGTCTCTGCATCAGCAGCCGCTTGCCAATCCAGTATCAAAGTTGTTGATTGATCGATTGCCATATCTGAAGGTGAAGTCAGCTGCGGAGCTGCAGGTGGGTTCGTTCCCCGATCACCGGTTCCGGTGGTAAAGCTACAGATGGAGCTCCAGTCGCCTTCCACTCCCTCTACGACGGCCCGCACCCGCCAATCGTAGGCGGTCTCCGTATCCAGAATCTTCGATGGTGTAAAGCTGGTTCCGCTGACCTGTTCTTCAATCACCATCTCAGACGGATTCAGACGATTGGCATGAAGAATGTAGTAGTCGGCCCCGCTTACCGGTTCCCAGGAAAAGGATGGAGTCAATGAAATACCGCTCGCACCGTCGGCTGGAGATGTAGGAACCGGAACAGGAATGGTTGTAGATGACCCGCTTTCGGTGGTAAAACTCCACACGCTGGACCAGCTGCCGGTGCCAGCGCTGTTTGCCGCCTGTACCCGCCAGAAGTAGCTGGTGATGTTGGCCAGCCCAGAAACGGTCTGGGAGGTACCCGTAAGTCCCCTTTGGTCGACTACCGGGGAAGAAAAGTCTGAACTTGTGGCCACCTGCACCCGGTAGGTCTCAGCCCCGGATGCGGTATCCCAATCGAGATTCGGGCTGATAACAATACCACTTTCACCATCGGCGGGAGAAGTCAGCGTAGGAGCAGCCGGTGGAGAAGTGGCCTCTTGCTCGGTAGTAAAATCATAAGGCACTGACCAACTACTACTCCCATAGGAGTTGGAGGCCTGCACCCGCCAATAGTAGCTCGTGCTATTCGCCAGCCCGCTCACCTCCCACTGGGTGGCTGTCAGGCCCGATTGATCAGCTTCTATACTGCTAAAGTCTGAGCTGGATGACAGCTGCACTCGATAAGTGTTTGCTCCGCCTACTGAATTCCAATCCAGAGTTGGGCTGGTCGATATGCCAGTCGCGCCGTCCGACGGGGAGACCAAGGAAGGAGTATCCGGAGATGTGGTATCACCTCCCCCGCTTCCAACCTGTAGTTTAATCGGTTCACTGGTCAGGGT
>NZ_JAALLT010000011.1 GCF_011059145.1 Halalkalibaculum roseum
GGTTGATCACCGGTCAGACCTGTTTTCCCTTGGCATTCTACTTTATGAAATGCTGACCGGCCGGAAACCTTTCCAAGGCGAGCACCAGGCGGCGATGACGTATTCCATTGTGAATGAAAAACCTACTCCTCTGAAAACATATCTGCCCAAGGCGCCCAGTGAACTTGTCCAAATTTTGGGCCGGCTACTGGCCAAAGAACCTGAAGATCGAATCGGAAGTGCCAAACAGGTAGTTGCCTTAATTAAAGAAGTGAAAGAGTCCAGTGATATTTTTATGGAGCAGACCCCAAGGGAAAAAACCGATAGAAAGGATACCCAGCAAGACAGCGGCAGTGATTCAACTACATTCACTGTTACTGTACCCAATTTAGGTTTCGGAAAGAAAAATGTGGATAAATTCGGTCTTCTAATCAGTGCAACGGCCCTGATTGTACTCGTGCTGCTTACCGGCTGGTGGTTTAATGGTGGAAATGAGGTTGAAAATAACACAGAAGCCCCAACAGATGAAGGGAATTCGGAGGTTGCCAATCATTCAATTGCAGTACTACCATTCGAGGTTACAGGTTCGGGGGCGGACGAGTGGAAAGATGGCATGGTAACGACGCTGAGCTTGAATCTTGACGGAGTAGCCGGACTGCGTGCCATTCCTGACCGTACCATTTTGGCTAAGTGGAAACAAAAAGGGCAAGCAATTGATATCGAAACTCAAGAGGCGCTGGATATTGCCCGTGAGGTTGGTGCCAACTATGCAATACTGGGATCAGCAGTACAACTGGGCAATGACTTACGTTTTGGTGTCAATGTACGAGAAGTTGCTTCTGGAGAACGACTTGGTCAGGTTGAAGTGCGTGGGGCTCCCGACAGTGTAACGATGTTAACAAATAACTTGACAAAAGAAATATTAGGTGTATTACTGGAGCGGAGCGAGGAGGCGATTCCGTCAGTAAATCTAGAGAGCATCACTACTGAATCACTACCTGCATTAAAAGCATTTTTAGCCGGAGAACGACACTTTCGATCAGGTGAATACGAAGAAGCGATAGCTGACTATGAATCTGCCATTGAACGTGATACTTCCTTTGCCCTTGCTTATATGCGTACTTCCTTGAGTCGAGGGTGGCTGGGATCTGGAAACGTAGATCAGCCTATGAAACACGCCTATCAATTATCTAATCAATTACCCAGTCGCGAACGCCAACTTGTGCAAGCTAGATATATGTGGATTGTTAAAAATAATCACATGATCGCTGCTGATTCGCTTCGCCAAATGACAAAAGATTATCCGGATGATCCCTTAGTGTGGTACCAGTTTGGGGAGGTACTCACACATGGTCCTATTGCTCCCGGTTGGCATCGAGCAGAAGAGGCATTTGAAAGGGCTATTGAACTTGATCCGGGTCAGGCATCTCATCATCACCATTATGTTGAATTTGCATTTGCTCTTCACAACGATAGCACTCTTGCTGCTAAACGAATCAAGGCTCATCCTGGTGAAGATAAATACAAAGAAGTCTACCGTCTTTCACTGGATTTGGTTTTTGGAAATGAGACTCAAAAAGAGAACGCTCTAAGCAAGCTTAAATATATTGACCTCCCCGATTACAATAACTTTGTCCTAATTTTCAACCATCCCTATCAATGGGAATTAAAAGAGAGGGTCCTTCGTGTTTTACAAAATCGAGAGGATATAGAAGATAATGCCTTTGATTTTCAACTTGCTATAAACAGCTTTCAAAGAGGGCATCTTCTACAGACGATAAAGGAATTAAAGCAGTTAAATAATGGCATATCTAATATTCTTGCCGGTACCAATAGTTTAGGATTACCTATTCCGGATTCAATGGCCAGTAAATATTTGGAACCAAAAAACCTTCCTGATGAACCATCGTTCAACCAACTTGAATCTTCCATTATGTATTCAATTGATCAGGCGAAAATGGAAAACTTAGATGAATTGTTCGATAAGCTCCAAATAATGAGTGACACGACAGATATTCAAAACTCTTCATCTGATATCGGTGCAGTACTCAAAGAGTTGCAAGGCTATAGAGCCTGGAAATCTGGTAATATGGATAAGGCTCTCAGGTTATGGAAAGATAAAGAACAGTGGGGTATACCAGGAGCTATTTGGAGAGGTGATCTTTATCGAGAGCTTGGAAAATATGAGCAAGCAGAAGATTGGTATTTAACATATTGGACTAACCCGATTTCTCATGAGCGTCTGGGCATGCTCTATGAAGATATGAATAAACCTGAAAAAGCGGCGGAGGCGTATCGCCGCTTTATCGTGGCGTGGAAAGATGCTGATCCGGAACTACAAGATATGGTAATGGAGGCTCGACAGCGGCTCCAAAAGCTGTCGGTTTCAGAAAAAGGTGCAACTGAAGAAGTAATTGAGGTTGAGTAAAAAACAGATGGATTGTTAACACTGAGATCTAGTAAAACAGAGGGAATATGATTGGACAAACCATCTCGCATTATAAAATCACTGAGAAGTTGGGTGAAGGTGGGATGGGTGTGGTCTACAAGGCTCAAGATAGTAAACTCGACCGGGATGTGGCCCTC
>NZ_JAALLT010000013.1 GCF_011059145.1 Halalkalibaculum roseum
ACCTTTACTTCACCATCTTTTCTCAATAACACTTCAGAATGAACAGATAGTAACCGCCCATACAGTTGGATTTTAAAAAATTGAAAAAAATAGCACTGGCACATGGTGCATAAATTATCATAAATCTTGAACACTAAGCACTTTAAAATTTTCTAAACTATAAAAATTCTGTCTTAATTCTTCTTCTGACGCTGATTTCCCTTTTAATAATTCAAGTCTGTAAGACTCTTTTAGAAGTTCCTCTGGATTAGTACTCATTTTTGGGTTTAATTTATCCATCTCACTAACCTGAAAGGGTTCTGTAAAATTTTCAGGATTTGAAGCGTTGCTAAAAAGTTTATAATTCAATGATAGCATCTCCGGTTTACAGATATATTCAATATAATTTATCGTATTATCTGTAAGATATTTTTTAAAATTTTCTAAGTTTTTTGAGTTTATCCCTCGGTGCGTTTTAGTTGAAGAATTACCTTTCCAATTCTTTCTTTCGTCTCCTGGTATACCTTCCTTGAAAAAACCTTTTGGAAATTCATTTACCTTTAGAGAATCCGTAATCTCTTTTAACACCTTATTTGTCCGAAGTAGCAAATCTTCATATCTGATCATCAAAAAATCTTTATGGTTTTTAAAAGTATTTGCTACCGCCACGCTTTTACGCCAATTCCTAAGATGAAATAATGCGGGCCTGTGCTCACCGGCATAATTTGTCCCTTTTCCTACATTTATTGATGTAAACACATCTCTTGGATCTCGCAAAATTAAAATGACTTTAATACTATTATTTAAATAATATTCTACAAACTCCTCAATTATTATTTCTTTTGTTCCAACAGCCTTAATGGAATCTTCTTTACATATTTCTGTTAGAAATGAACTGTAAAAATTAATTAAATTTTTGGAATCCATTTTTTTTATTAAATATTTTGATTCTTTGACTGAGGTATATTGCCCACCAAAGTCTTCCATACTTTGAAGAACTCTTTCAAAGTCTTTTGATGAAATCTCATAGCTATCTAAAAAATCAATAAATTGTTGGCGATTATAGCAAGTATTATTAAACAGATCATTCAATACATAATAAATATCCTTATACCCGAGTTGAGAAAAAAATTGTTGCTTAAGATGTCGATATAATTTAGGAAACGGCTGATATATTGCTCTTACTGATATATGAGCATCGAGTAATTTCTCGACTAAGGTTGTTCCAGACCTTAACATACCTGTTATCAAAAAAAGGCTATTACCTTGGTCGTTCATGTCCAATTTTTTCTTGTAATTCTTAATTGTTCTCTTCTTCAATTCTCTTCGGGGTAAGCTTTTTTCTTTTCATCCTTTTTTAGTAAGAAAGCTAATGGCTTTCTTACCGATATATTGCCAATTTTTTTTAAAAGAGTTTTACAAAAATAATTTGAGGTTTATTAATTCTACCTAACCAAAATTCATATCGATCTGAATATGTGAAAATTTGATTAGTTGAAATAGATTTCCCGACTTAGAAAAATCAATTATTATAATGTTTCCTTTAAACAATAAATAAATTATATTTTTTCCATGACCATTTTAATCCATTTAATGAATGAATAATTGTTTATATTTTTATTCTGTATGGATTTCTAATACTTTTTCAGGATTAATTTCAACTTTTGTTTCCTTAGAAAAATAAACTATAATACCCGGCCTTTTATCTGCCCCATCAATTA
>NZ_JAALLT010000014.1 GCF_011059145.1 Halalkalibaculum roseum
ACACTCAAATTTTGAACAAGCCACCAGATCCCCCCTGATTATATCAGCTCCGGGCGCCAAGAAGAATGTAAAAGTGGACTCGCCGACCGAATTTGTTGACCTGTATCCAACACTGACGGATTTGGCAGGCCTCGAAATTCCTGAACATGTAGTTGGTACCAGTCTGAGTCCAATTTTAACAGGTAAGACTCAACGGGTGAAAGAATTTGCTATCAGTCAATATCACCGGTGGAATGATGTGATGGGTTACGCACTACGTACCGATCGCTATCGCTATGTTGAATGGCATGGCGAAAACTATCGTAGCTACAAGCCATATGAGGAAGAAAATATTGTTGGTCGTGAGCTTTACGATTACAAGGAAGATCCCAATGAAACCCAAAATTTGGTAAACAAAGAGTCGTATTCCGAAGTGGAAAATAACCTAAAGGAAAAATTGAAAAAATTTCTTCAACAACGAAGTTCTCAAAGTTTAGAATCAGAATAAGAAATACTAAAAGTTTATAGAACAAACTATAAGATAATGTTTTCAAGCAATCGATTTATACAGCTTATTTGCGTTATCATGGGGCTATTGTTTATTAGCATAGATGTTGCAATAGGGCAAACCAGAGAGAAGCCTAATGTGCTTTTCATTGCAGTAGATGATCTAAAGCCGATGATTGGAGCCTATGGTCATGACCAAATCCAAACTCCTCAAATGGATAAGCTTGCATCGGAAGGAGTTACATTTATGAATAACCATACCCAGCAGGCGGTATGTGGACCTTCACGAGCTAGCTTACTGACCGGATGGCGCCCCGATAAGACCAAGATTTGGCGGTTGAATGTAATGATTAGAGACAAGAATCCCGATGTGGTTACTTTGCCTCAGCATTTTAAGAATAATGATTACATCACTGCAGGTATCGGAAAAATTTTTGATAAAAGAAGCGTAGATAAGGATCATGATAAACGTTCCTGGAGTCTGTCTTATCGGGAAAATATGCCGGATTTTTACTTGGAGGAGTATGGAGAACCTTTCGTGCATTACCAATCAACGGAGGTAAAAAAGAAAGCCCAAAAGTATATGGAAGAGGCTGAAATGGAAGGGCTTAATGGATGGGAGCGCAAGGCGTATGCTATGGAACGGATTAAGCCATCGACCGAAATGTTGGATGTACCTGATGAAGCCTACCTCGATGGTTTGTTGGCCAAGCGTGGTCAGGAATTGTTGGAGCAACTTTCGGAAAATGAAAAACCTTTCTTTTTAGGTATCGGTTTTAAAAAACCTCATTTACCCTTTGTCGCCCCCAAAAAGTATTGGGACCTATATAACCGTGATGATATTTCGTTGAGTAAATGGCAAAAACATTCACAAAACGGCCCGGACCTGGCGTATCACCGGTTTGGGGAACTGCGAAGTTATACCGATATCCCTCCGGCAATTGGAGATGATGGATTAGTTAATAGGGAAAAACAAAAAGAGCTGATCCATGGATATATGGCTACTGTATCCTATATCGATACTCAAGTAGGTAAGCTTATGGATAAATTGGATAAGTTAGGATTGCGTGAGAATACGATTGTAGTTCTTTGG
>NZ_JAALLT010000015.1 GCF_011059145.1 Halalkalibaculum roseum
TGGAGGCTCTTTGGGTTTCCCTTAATCAGCCTGCTCTAACGGGATGGGGCAGCGAGATGTCGTTAAGTAATACTATTGACGGGGTAACCGTTGAGACCATTGGAGGAGAGCTCCGTGTTACGAGTATAAATCTTAGAAAGAAAGGTCTTACCGGCAATATAGAAGTTCCGGAGTTAGGCAACTTAAAAGAGTTAACATACTTCAATACATTCTTCAATAGTCTTGACTCATATATTCCGCAAGAATTAGTAGATCTACCGAAGCTAGAATACTTATACCTTTCAAGAACAAGTATTAACGGGTTTCCAGATGACCAGGATCCGCATGTAGAGGCTACGACAGGGGGTACAGATGTTCACCCGGGCAAAGGTAAGCGTACCGAGCAGAATGTGTGGCGCGGCAACTTGCATGCTCCAACGAACCCTGGTGCTTCGGTATTAAAGTGGCTGTATGTTACGCATACTGATTCTGACATAAGCTCGGCTGATGGCTTACAATCTATGGATGCCGAATGGTTCCAAGTATATAGCTTGGAAGGGTTGTATGTGTGGTGGAATCGTGGTATATCCAATTTTCCATTTCCTGCCGAGTTTACCAATATGACTAATCTTACTCACTTAGCTCTTGAGGGTGGGGCTAATGGTGACGGGTTTCTGACTGGAAACCTGCCCTCTGACCTGTCAGGATTGTCAGGGTTAAAATGGTTTCGTATACCAGCCCACGAGCAGCTAGCTATCGATCTGGATACTATCGATATGTCAACGATGACAGGTCTCAATATGATATGGATAGGAGGCTGTGCAGTCAGCGGTTCCCTACCTGATTACTTCTTTGACGGTACATTGCCCAACATCTATCAATCTATCAATAGCTGGCCCGGTGGAAGCTCTCCTGGCGCTGAGGGAGCACATCCTGAAGTAGCTGCTAACCAAGGTCCTTATGGTAACGGGTTTAATGTATTCCAGTACAGAAATAATAGCCTGACTTCACTTCCTGCAACCCTTTGGCAGAACAATCCAGGCATTATACAACCCGAGTTCGCTATGAATGATCTTACCACGATTGGTACGAAAGATCTGTCGAACCAAAACTCATTGCGCTACCTGCGGCTAAATGAAAACGAACTGCATGAAGATTTACCCTACCTGTCCTGGAACTATACGTTGAGTGGCGGTATCGAAATACAAAACAACAGATATGTATTTAAGCACATGCTTTATGTACCGCCTAATGCTCCTAACGGAGAGACTGTCTTCGAGCTTTATAAAAACGTAACGCAATCCGGAGAGTTCTCGTATGTTCCGCAGAAACCCTTTGGTCAGGCGCGGACCATCAGCGTTGCGGAAGGCAGCGAGGTAACCCTCAATGACTTTGACGGTATTGTCACTCATGCGGATAATCAGTACCAGTGGCAAAAAGACGGTGTCAATATCTCCGGGGCGACTTCCCGGAGCCTGACCCTTTCCAATGCGCAGTCTTCGGATGCAGGTACTTACCGGCTGGTGGTGACCAACCCAAATATTTCTGATCTTACCCTGACCAGTGAACCGATT
>NZ_JAALLT010000016.1 GCF_011059145.1 Halalkalibaculum roseum
AATGAAGAACACATCTCGATACACATCTTATTATCAACTTAACTTACTAGGCAATGTCATGGGATTCGTACTATCCACAACAAATCGTCTCTATATTGGATGCTTTGGTATTTTAATGTTTCCACTTCTAACTTTAGCAACTATTGCTTATATCGCAGCTTTCATTCTTGCACCTGCAGTAGATATTGATGGAATAAGAGAACCAGTAGCTGGATCACTTCTTTATGGTAATAACATCATAACAGGAGCTGTAATCCCAAGTTCTAATGCAATTGGTGNAAGAGAACCAGTAGCTGGATCACTTCTTTATGGTAATAACATCATAACAGGAGCTGTAATCCCAAGTTCTAATGCAATTGGTGTTCATTTCTATCCAGTTTGGGAGTCAAATGGATTTGATGAGTGGTTATATAATGGTGGAACATATCAGTTTGTAGTCCTTCATTTCATGCTTGGTGTTGCTTGCTGGATGGGTAGAGAATGGGAATTCAGCTTCAGATTGGGTATGAGACCATGGATATTTGTAGCTTTCTCAGCACCTGTAATAGCTGCATCTGCTGTCTTCCTAGTTTATCCAATTGGTCAAGCTAGCTTTTCAGATGGAATGCCTTTAGGAATAAGTGGAACATTTAATTTCATGCTTGTCTTCCAAGCAGAGCATAACATCTTAATGCATCCATTCCATATCCTAGGAGTAGCTGGAGTATTTGGTGGATCATTGTTTAGTGCAATGCATGGTTCATTAGTTACATCTTCACTTCTTGCAGAAACTGCAGGAGACATTAGCCTCAATGTTGGATATAAGTTTGGTCAAGAAGATGAAACTTATAGCATATCAGCAGCACATGGTTATTTTGGTAGACTCATATTTCAATATGCTTCCTTTAATAACTCTCGTAGCCTTCACTTCTTCCTAGCAGCTTGGCCAGTTATTGGTATTTGGTTCACAGCACTTGGAGTAAGTACAATGGCTTTCAACTTAAATGGTTTAAACTTCAACCAATCCATCCTAGATTCCAGTGGCCATCTAATCTTAAGTTGGGCAGATATTGTTAATCGTGCTGATCTAGGAATGGAAGTCATGCATGAAAGAAATGCACACAATTTCCCATTAGATCTAGC
>NZ_JAALLT010000017.1 GCF_011059145.1 Halalkalibaculum roseum
AGGTCTGACCGGTGATCAACCTGCTGGCCACGAATCTGCTCCGGGGAACTGTAGGCGAGGGTACCTACCATGTCACCGGTTTTGGTAATATTGCTGCCCTGCTTGAGTTTGGCTAGCCCGAAGTCCATCACTTTGCTGCGTCCTTTGGAGTCCACTATAATGTTCTCCGGCTTGATATCTCGGTGGATGATGCCGGACTCGTGGGCTTCAGCCAACGCACCGGCTATCTGGCGGGCATAGCTGAGGGCCTGTTCCATGATCAAATCTCCCCCATCAATTATTGAACGCAGGGTTTTCCCCTCAATATGTTCCATTATAATGAAGGGGTTCCCCTCATATTCATCAATGTTGAAAATGGTACAAATATTTGGGTGACTCAGGGCGGCCGCGGATTTGGCTTCACGGATAAAGCGCCGGCGGTCTTCTTCGGTGGGTGTCAACGACTGAGGAAGAAATTTGAGGGCCACATCCCGGTCGAG
>NZ_JAALLT010000018.1 GCF_011059145.1 Halalkalibaculum roseum
ATGGCAAAAGAGACATTTCAGCGGAACAAGCCACATGTAAACATAGGAACGATAGGTCACGTAGACCACGGCAAGACGACCCTGACGGCGGCGATCACCACGGTGATGGCCAAGCACTACGGCGGGGTAGCCAAGCAGTTTGCCGACATTGACAACGCTCCCGAGGAGCGCGAGCGTGGGATTACCATTGCCACCGCCCACGTGGAGTACGAAACCGACAAGCGCCACTATGCGCATGTGGACTGCCCGGGCCACGCCGACTACGTCAAGAACATGGTGACGGGTGCGGCGCAGATGGACGGGGCTATTTTGGTAGTGGCCGCCACCGACGGACCGATGCCGCAGACCCGCGAGCACATTCTGCTGGCCCGCCAGGTAGGGGTACCCCAGCTGGTAGTCTTCATGAACAAGACCGACCTGGTCGACGACGAAGAGCTGATTGAACTGGTTGAGCTGGAAGTACGCGAGCTGCTGAGCTC
>NZ_JAALLT010000019.1 GCF_011059145.1 Halalkalibaculum roseum
GGGAAACCCAAAGAGCCTCCAAAGCTACTTCATCTCCGGCACGTGAGTCTTGCACATCATTATTAGTTTCCGTAGAAGCTACTGTACCAAAGCTAAAAATTGATGACCAGTTAGAGGTATCACCGTCTTCGGCAGCTTGCACTCTCCAGTAATAGGTTTTCCCATTCTCAAGTCCGGAGACTTCATGGGTTGTACTGCTAACCGATACATCTGTCACCGGCGAAGAAAAAGAGTTACTACTTGCCAGTTGAAATTGATAGTTGCCAATACCGGACAGAGCCTCCCATTCAAAGGTAAGTGTAGTTGAGAGGTCTGTAGCACCGTCTGAGGGAGATAAAAGCGAAACGGCCGGCGTACTGTTTTTTGCGGTACTGAAGCTGCGAATTGACGACCAGTTGCCGGTATCCCCGTCCTCGTTTGCCTGCACTCTCCAGTAATAGGTT
>NZ_JAALLT010000020.1 GCF_011059145.1 Halalkalibaculum roseum
AAAATATCCAAATACATGAACTGATTAAACACTTTAATTTGTCTTAAAACATGCACGCCTTTATTCCTTCTTCTAAAAAAGAGAGATCATGTCCTGCAGCAAACACTGAAACTCGCTTCCCTTCTGACCGATCTCTGTCTTTATTATCACTTCCTTGCCTTAAAAGAACTGCGCTCTAATGGTGGTAAGGAGGAGGGGGAGATGCATAGATGTAGTGGTTTGGTGGTGGCTTGTGGACGGGTGGTGGTGGTGGTGGAGGAGACTTATATTTGTAATGTTCCTTTGGTGGTGGTGGAGACTTGTAATGTTCCTCAGGTGGTGGTGGAGACTTGTAATGTTCCTTAGGTGGTGGTGGAGGAGACTTGGTGGTGGT
>NZ_JAALLT010000021.1 GCF_011059145.1 Halalkalibaculum roseum
TTTTGCCAGGCTCTGACTCAATGTCCAAACTGCCTCCGTGTGCTTTAATAATATCATTGGTAATACTCAGCCCGAGCCCTGTTCCCTGGTTTCCTTTTTTGGTCGTAAAAAATGGCTGCAGGATTTTGTCCTTCATCTCCTCCGGAATTCCGGGACCGTTGTCTTCAATCTCGATGATAACGTTAGAGCCTTTTTGACGGGTGCGGGCGGTTAATCTTGGCTCGTAATCGTTCGAAGAGTCATCCCCCAGTTCGCTCTGCTGACTCCCGCTTTCTTCCGAAGAGCCCACTTCGAGAGAAGGTGACTTTTTATTTTTTACATGCGACTTTTCACTCAACTTCTCCCTCATCGCATC